>JBJOJU010000099.1:0-2786 GCA_046046485.1 Chloroflexota bacterium
CAGGGCTTTCTGCTGCTTCGCGCACGCCTTCGATACCCGAGGAGTCCCACATCACTGGCTTCGGAATCGTGTACACAACTTCGCCCGATTCGTCTTCGAAACGGATGTCACCAAAATCACCGTCGACCATGGTCAAGCCACCAGTGTCAACACGCCAGACCCAGCGCGCTTCACCGACAGTTGGCAGGAAATCCAGAATCAGGGTCTCTTTGACGCTGCCGTTAGTTACGTTGTAGCGAAGATCGACCCCATCAAACACGTCACGATAGGTCACAACATCACGATCGGGTGTTGTGCGCGGAACGATCTGGCGTGTCAACTCACTGTCGTCGGCTCCCAGCAGGGTAAACGAAACCCTCTCGTCGCCGTCACCCACAGAGAATGCCTCTGCGTCGGAAGCGTTGTCGGCGAACTGAGGTTCCAGCGGGTGCTGCTCGACGCCCCAGTCACTGTTTGCATCACGAAAGACTGACGTCTCAACAGGTTCCAGGGAACCGTTATCGGCCACAACGTTGAGAGGCTCAATCCCTACCCTCGCCACCGCAAGCCCGCCGCCGATGTCGTACGTAGTCGTGAACTCGTCGACCGGCTCTGGGTCGAATTGGGTGAGGTCAACCTCATCGAGATCGACTTCCGGAAGCGGGAGATCGCCGGGGCGCACACCGAAGTAGAGGTCTTTCTCTTGTTGAGTAAACGGTTGCGGCGCAAGTGCGCCGTCGATGGTGAAATCTCCAGTCGGCGTTGAGGTTTGTTGCTGCTCCAGCGGCGGGGAAGGCAAAGCGCCGACAATCCCACGCTCAGAAAGCGGAATCTCTGTCGGTGCCGCCTCGGCCGCCTGCACAGGTTGAAGCAGCGTCGCGATCAACGCTAACGGCAGGCCGAAAGCCACCACGGAAGTACGGAAGGCAAGGAAAACACGCATGCGCAACTCACATCAAGAATTAGTCAACCACCCACAGCACAGATGGCAACGCAAGCGAACGCCTCGTCTAGTTCGACAACCTATCGAATCAATCGACCACAATGCGAGGCAAGTTCGTAAAAACCGGACAGAAGTCCTACCCCAGTGCGGGGGGTAGAAAAAGCTGTGTGTCCGCCATCGTGTACCCCACATTTTCTGCGGCTTGCGAGCGGCTTGCGAGCCGGTTGTGGGCCCGTTGCGGGCACTGCGGGCGCGCATATCGCAGGCACGACCACATCCACTCCGCAGGATTCGGTGACTGATTTTGTGGTGCGGTCGCAGTCGGGTCGCATCATGCAGAACGTGCTGACCGATGGTTCGACGGTCGAAACTTCCGTCTACAGTTTTGATGCTGCAGGTCGCCTGGTTGAGGCGAGTATTCCGCGTCATGTGCTTTCCTACAGTTTCGCCGACACCACCACGTGTGCTGCCACAGATGCTTCTGGTGCGGGCCGTAATGGTAACCGCACAGGTTTCAGTGACGTAAAAGATGGTGGCACGCCCACGACGGTGGCGTATTGCTATGACGGTGCTGACAGGCTCACTTCCACCACGGTGACGGGTGCCCCGGTGGGTGCGTCGCCGGTCGCGGGCGGCAACCTCAGCACTGGTGGCACGCCCGGTGGCGCCTCGCCGTCGCTTGCCTATGATGCGCACGGCAATACGACGGTGTTGGCTGATCAGGTGCTCGGGTATGACGGTGCCGACCGGCACCTAACCACACGCCTGACGGAGGGCACCAGCGACCAATCTGATGACACGCTCATCACGTATGTTCGGGATGCTACGAACCGCATTGTGTCCCGCACCGTGCAAGGCCCCGCGGCCGCAGGTGTCACCCCCGCTGCTGTGACCATCCGCTACACCTTCGCCGGCTCGTCCCTGCACGGGGTGCTGGATGGTGCTGGTGTGTTGGTGGAGCGCAACTTGTCTCTGCCGGGTGGGGTGAGTGTGAGCATCCCCAACGCAGGTGCTGGCGGTATTGGTAGCGGTAGCGGAAGCACATCTGCAGCGCAGTCGTGGTCGTATCCGAACCTGCACGGCGACAACATTGTCCTCGCCGACCAGGCAGGCGTCCGGCAGGGTGTGCGGGCCAGCTTCGATCCGTTCGGGCAACCTATCGACCCTGTCACCGGCGACATTGGTACCCAGGCGGCGGATGACGCGGTCACCGACACCACACCCGGGGATGCCGACCATGCGTGGGTGGGTCAGCACCAGAAACTGTATGAACACCAAGGCAGTGTGGCGACCATACAGATGGGTGCGAGGCAGTATGTTCCCGCGCTGGGCAGGTTCCTCGAGGTTGACCCTGTCGAGGGTGGCGTGACGAACGACTACGACTATCCGGCAGACCCGATCAATGTGTTCGATCTATCTGGCGAAGCCGCGTGTGGTGGCGCGAGCGACGTTGGTTGCAACATTGGGATGAACGTCGCGAGCATCTTTGTCGGCATCGGCGATGCGATCACCTTCTGTGTGCCATGCATTTTTGCGGGCGAAATGAGTTTGACCGGTGTAATCCGCAACGCGATAGGTGGTGAGTCCACCGTAGCCGCAGCTGATGCGATCAAATCCAATGGGTTCTACACGTTCGGTTCAGTGTGGGCTGGTGCTGCCGCTGGGGGCACAAGCTCCGCGATAGCCAGTGCGAGAGGGCTCGTAGCGTCCGCGCGGACAGTTGCGCAAACAGGAAAGCGCATTGACCTAACTGCGAATCGTTCTGTCGTCAAACTCGCTGGCCGAATGTGGACCGGAAACCGAGGCGTGACCATAGGCGGTAACCACGGCGGAACTCAATTGAGGACCGGTGTAAACGGGAACA
>JBJOJU010000161.1:0-3156 GCA_046046485.1 Chloroflexota bacterium
GGGTGCAATGATTGCGAGCACGTAGTGATACGGAAGCGCTCACACGGAGACGCGGAGAACATGTGTAGTCGTGCCACCGTGCCGCCGTGTGAAACGCCCTGTTCGGAACACGGTCGCATGCGACCGTCACGACGCGCTGCGTCGCTGCGCGAACGTGCGACGCCCTGACACCGGGCCTCCGTGTGAGTTGCATGACCTTCCCCCAGGGCGGCAGCCATGCACGCCGGTGTATTTTGGTACACTGAAAACGGAATAGATTTCTGAGGAGACACGACGCATGGAACGTGCGAACGCATTTGACTTCATCGGCCCTAAGACCCTGGTCGGCCCCGCTTTGACCGTCGGGCAGCAGGCACCCGCTTTCGTCGTGCTCGGCCAAGACCTCAAAGACGTCGAGTCGAGCCGCTTCGCCGGCAAGCCCTACATCATCAGCGTGATGCCGTCGGTCGACACCGGCGTCTGCGATCTGCAGACCAAGCGGTTCAACGAAGAAGCCGGCAAGCTGGGCGACGCCGTCGCCGTCATCACCGTGTCGGCTGACCTGCCCTTTGCCCTGCGCCGCTACTGCGGAGCCAACGACATCACCAACTTGGTGGTCACCAGCGATCACCGCACGATGGCGTTCGGCGCTGCCTACGGCACATACATCAAGGAAGTCCGCCTCGAATCGCGGGCAGTGTTCGTCGTCGACAAGGCCGGCGTCCTCCAGTACGTCGAGTATGTCCCGGTCGCGGGTCAGCACCCCGACTACGACGCCGCCTTGGCGGTGTTGGCCAAGCTCGTCTAATAGCTTCCCCTCGGCCCGCCGTGCACGCAGTGCACGGCGGGTTTTCTATTGCTGCAGCGGGTATAATGCGACAAACGCAGCAATCAGGAGTCCCCCATGGCACTCAGTCACGTCTGGCCGATGTCCGTCGGCGTCGGCACCAACGGGCATTTGTGTATCGCCGGCTTCGACCTCGTCGCACTCGCCGCGCAGTACGACACGCCACTCTATGTATTCGACGAAGGTACGATCCGGCGGATGTGTCAGCTCTACACCGAGGCGACGGCTGCCTGTGGCGCAACCGACGCCGTCGTCCACTACGCCGGCAAGGCACTCCTCAACACCGCTATCGCCCGCCTCGTGCACAGCGAAGGGTTGGCACTCGATGTGGTGTCGGGCGGTGAACTCGCACTCGCCCTGCACGCCGGTGTTCCCGCTGCCCACATCCACATGCACGGCAACGGTAAAACGTCGCGCGAACTCGACGAAGCACTCGCTGCGGGGATCGGTGCCATCGTGGTCGACAATCTCGACGAGCTCAAAACCCTGATCCGCAAGACCAACCAACGCAAAACCCCGTTTACCATTCAGATCCGGGTCACCCCCGATATCGCCGCCGACACGCATCACCACATCCAGACCGGGCACCACGGGTCGAAATTCGGCTTCCCGATTGCACAGTTGAACCAGGTGGGCGAACTGTTGCGCACCGCGCCGGGTCTGCGCCTCAACGGGATCCACGCCCATCTCGGCTCGCAGATTTTCGACGGCGCCACCCACAACGCCGCTATCGGGGTGCTGGTCGATCAAGTCGCTTTCCTGCGCAATCAATACGGCATCCAGATGGAGTCGGTCAACATCGGCGGTGGGCTCGCGGTCGCCTATACCGCTGGCCAACAAGCCCCCGACATCAACAGTGCCGTCGCCGGCATGTGGCAGGCACTCAGCGCTGCCTGTACGCGCAACGGGCTGCCCCGCCTGCGGCTCGAGCTCGAACCGGGTCGTTCGATCGTGGCCCGGGCCGGTGTGGCGCTCTACCGCGTCGTCGGTGGCAAAGAGGTCGACGATGGCCCGCGCTGGGTCCATGTCGACGGCGGTATGGCCGACAACATCCGGCATGCGCTCTACGGCGCCACCTACACCGCCGTCGTCGCAAATCGGGTGCGTGACGAGGCCGACGAGCTCGTCAACGTGGCTGGGCGCTATTGCGAATCGAGCGACGTGTTGTTGCGCGATTGCGCGTTGGCACACCCCGAAGTGGGCGACATCATCGCGCTCGCAGCCGCCGGCGCCTATACGCTGAGCATGGCGAGCAACTACAACATGGTGCCCCGCCCCACCGCGCTGTTGGTGCGCCCGGGCCACATCGAGGTGATGCGCCGGCGCGAAAGCTACGCCGATCTGTGGCGCCACGACGGCGAGTAGCGCGTCTTGGTGTACCATAGAGACGTAAAACCGTCACTCGAGGTGTGATATGACGAATCAAGCGGGATCTGCAAACTGGACGTGTCCGTCGTGTGGGGGGATGGCGAGTATTCTCGATGCCCGCTGCCCCAACTGTAAGCAAGCGCGCCCCAGCGCGACCACGCAGCCGCTCCCGAATACACCGCCCGCTGCCACATCCACACAGCCCGCAGCAGCTGGCAACCCCGCGTGGAGAGCAGTCAAGAGCGGCAGCGGGAGTCTCTGGCAACGGTTGGTGGCCTGGATGGACGCCACACCCCAACGCACCGCAGCCGAACAACCGGTGCGCGGCGTCGCGGTCGCGTTGGCACTGATCGGCGGCATGGTGGGTGCGCAGCACTTCTATATGGGGCGACGGGTGCTCGGCGTGCTCAGTGTCGTCCTGTGCTGGACATTCTGGCCCGCGGCCATCGGGATGATGGACGCCGCGCGGCTCTTATTCATGAGCGACAGCGAGTTCAGACGGGCCTGCCGCTGACTAGTCGAGGTGAAAGACTTCGGCGAGCAGAGTCAACGACGTGTCGGCGGCTCCGTTTTCGAGGGTCACAAAAAACGGCGCCATGTCGGCCTGCCACCGCGCGTTGACCTCTTCGGTCTGCATCCCGGCCACTGCTGCAGCGAAATCGGGCGTTTCGAGGTACCCCACCAACAAACCTTCGTCGCTGAGGAACAACGAATAATTGTGCCAACCATGGCGTGTCAACGCTGCCCGCATGTCTGCCCAGACCGCTGCGTGGCGGCGTTTGTATTCGTCGAGCATATCGGGGCGGACGTGGAGCAGAAAACAGATGCGCTGCATGAATAACTCCTCTGCGGTGTGGCTGTATCCTACCACGGCACACACAGGGCAGCCCAGATTCACGCCGTGGCACACAACATCCACCAGCAAAAACGTGCTATATTTCTGACAACAAATGTTTGAATTT
>JBJOJU010000299.1:0-7882 GCA_046046485.1 Chloroflexota bacterium
AGCCCGAAGGCGCCCCCATCGAGGCCCAGGGCCTGGGCTGGGCCAGCACCCACAAAAGCGGCAAAGGCGTCGACACCATCACCAGCGGCGTCGAAGGCCCGTGGACCTCGAACCCCATCCAGTGGGACATGGGCTACCTCGAGCTGCTCTACAAGTACGAGTGGCAGCTGGGCAAGAGCCCGGCCGGTGCCCACCAGTGGTACCCGATCAACTGTGCCCCCGAAGACATGGCGCCGCAGGTCGACGGCAGCGGGCAGACGGTGTTGCCCATCATGACCACGGCCGACATGGCCCTCAAAATGGACCCGATCTACCGTGCCATCGGCGAGCGCTTCGCCAAAGACCCGGCCGCCTTCGGCGAGGCCTTCGCCCGCGCCTGGTTCAAATTGCTGCACCGCGACATGGGTCCGGTCAGCAACTACGTGACCGGCGACTACAAGAAAGCCTCGTACCTGTGGCAAGACCCGATCCCGGCTGGGACGACCCCCACGGCAGCGGCCATCGCCGCCGCCAGTACTGCCCTCAAGAGCAGCGGGTTGTCGAACGCCGAAATGGTCGAAATCGCCTGGGCCAGTGCCGCTACCTACCGCGGCTCCGACTATCGGGGCGGTGCCAACGGCGCCCGCATCCGCCTGGCTCCTCAGCGCGGTTGGGCCGTCAATAACCCGGCACTCCTCGACAAAGCCCTGCCCATCTACGAGAAGATCGCCGCCAGCAGCGGCCTGAGCGTCGCCGACGTCATCGTCTTGGCGGGCAACGTGGCCATCGAAGCCGCCGCCGGCGTGGCGGTGCCCTTCGCCGGTGGCCGTGGCGATGCCAGCCAGGCCGACACCGACGTCGAAAGCTTCGCGGTGCTCGAGTTGCGCGCCGACGGCTTCCGCAATTACCTCGAAACCGAGTTTGCAGTCAGCCCCGAAGAACTCTTGCTCGACAAAGCCCAGCTGCTCGGCTTGACACCGGTCGAGTTGACGCTCCTCGTCGGCGGAATGCGTGCGCTGGGTATCAGCCACAGCGGCGACGGTGTCTGGAGCACCAGCGGCACGCTCGACAACAGCTGGTACAAGACCCTGCTCAGCATGGACGTCAAGTGGGAGCCGACCGGCCACAACAGCTATGTCGCCCGCGACCGCAAGACCGGCGCGACCGTACGCACCGCCTCGCGCGTCGATCTCGTCTTCGGCTCCAACTCCGAGTTGCGCGCCATCGCCGAGGTCTATGCCCAAGACGACAACAACGGCCGTTTCGTGCGCGATTTCATCGCCGCCTGGAACAAGGTCATGAACGCCGATCGCTACGATCTGCGGTAGTTCTCACGGATAACCCCACGGCACACCATCGGCAGGTATAGGGGCGAGAAATATCTCGCCCCTATACCTGCCGCCCTATACCTGCTATCGGCTATTGCGATATGCATATTCCACCATCGCGACCGCGTCGGCGTACGATTGGGCTGCCTGGGCCGGGTCGGCGTCGCGCCACGATTCGCGCCAGTGCAACGCTCTGTCGATGCGTGCCGCCTGGCCGGGGTGGTGGATTTTCGCCCATGCAGCTGCCTGGATTTTCGACGTCTGCGCGCCGGTCTGCCAGCTGTACAACGCCCGACACATCGTCAAGATCACATAGGCGTGCGACGGGCTCTGCTCCCCGGCTTCGTGCACCCAGTCGACCCACTCGGCGATCTGGTTGCCCACCGCCGTGCGGAATTCGCTGGGGGTGATGACCGGGATGATGTCGGTCATCGCCGGCCCGTACACCACCACGCCCTGGGTGCGGATGGTGTACCAGTTGATGAGCCAGTCGAGCCCTGCGTCTTTGATATTGAACGGCTCCCCCGGGCTGATGACCGCGATCGGGCTGCGCTGCAGCCGGAAGGTCTGGAGTGCCGCCTCAGCGATGTAGGCAATCTCGATCCGCCCCTGCCACTCGGGGAACGCTGCCTCGAGCTGCTGATGAAAGGCATCGAGCACGGCGAACAATCCGGCGTCGACGTCGCGCGTCAACACCACCAGCAGGTCGATGTCGCTGATCTGCGGGTCGAAATCACCCCACACCAGCGAGCCATAGACCGCGATCCCCACCAAGTCAGCGGGTACCAACACGGGGAGCTGTTCACGCACGCGCACGACGATCGGATGCATAGACGAGGTCCTTTACACCCCTGAAACGGGGAGACAGTGCTATAATATCGCCTATCCACTGCCCATCGTCGCATACAAGGAGGTATCTGATGTCCGATGACGCCCGGCAGCAAACCCAAGAAGTCTATTACCCCAGCGAAGCCATCGTCGAACAGGCCAACATCACTGCCTATATGCGCAGCAAAGGGTTTTCGACGTGGGAGCAGCTCCATCAGTGGAGCCTCGACCACTCCGAGACGTTTTGGGATGACATGGCCAAGCGCCTCGACTGGTACGCCCCCTATACATCGATCCTCGACGACTCGAAGAAACCCTTTTTCTCCTGGTTCAACGGCGGCAAGACCAACATTGTCCACAACGCCATCGACCGCCATCTGACCACGTGGCGCCGCAACAAACTGGCATTCATCTGGGAAGGCGAAGACGGCAGCGTGCGCAATTTTTCGTACGCCGATGTCAACCGCGAAGTCAGCAAACTCGCCAATGTCCTCAAGGCCATGGGCGTCCAAAAAGGCGACATCGTCTCGATCTACCTCCCCCGCGTGCCCGAACTCCCCTTTGCGATGTTGGCCTGTGCCAAAATCGGTGCCGCCCACTCGGTGATCTACGGTGGCTTTTCGCACGAGGCACTGCGTGACCGCATCGCCGACGCCCACTCGAAGGTACTCATCACGGCCGACGGCGGCTACATGCGCAACAAGGTCGTCGAACTCAAGAAGATCGCCGACGAAGCGATGTCGTCGTCGCCCACCATCCAGACCGCCATCGTGCTCAAACGCACGGGCCATGCGGTCGACATGCACGTCGGCCGCGACTACTGGTGGCACGACCTGATGGCGCTGCCGGTCGCCAGCGAACGCTGCGAGACCGAGGTCGTCGACGCCGAACACCCCCTCTTCATCCTCTATACCTCGGGGTCGACCGGCAAGCCCAAGGGCGTGCTGCACACCCACGGCGGCTATTCGGTGGGTATTTCGAGCACCTTCCACTTCACCTTCGACATCAAAGACCACGACATCTACTGGTGTGCCGCCGACCCGGGTTGGATCACCGGGCACTCGTACATCGTCTACTCGCCGCTCATCGAGGGCGCCACGTCGTTCATGTATGAGGGTGCGCCCAATTACCCCTACCCCAACCGTTGGTGGCAGATCGTCGAGCGCTACAAGATCACCATCCTCTACACTGCACCGACCGCGATCCGCGGCCTGATGCGCTTCGGTGATGCCTGGCCCAAGCGCCACGACCTCTCGAGCCTGCGCCTGCTGGGCTCGGTGGGCGAGCCCATCAACCCCGAAGCCTGGCGTTGGTACTACGATGTCATCGGCGGCGGTAACTGCCCCATCATGGACACCTGGTGGCAGACCGAAACCGGTGGCTTCATGATCACCCCCAACCCGACCACCCCCCTCAAGCCGGGTTCGGGCACGCGCGGTTTCTTGGGCATCGAAATGGACGTCGTCGACGAACACGGCAATCGGACCCCCGACAACGAAGACGGTCTCCTCGTCGCCAAGCGCCCATGGCCCTCGATTATGCGCACGATTCTGCACGACCCCGAGCGCTACGCCAATTCGTACTGGAACTGCGAGCCCGTGGGCATGTACACCGCCGGCGACTCGGCTCGCCGCGACAAAGACGGCTACTTCTGGGTCATCGGCCGCATCGACGACGTCATCAAGGTCTCGGGCTACCGCTTGGGCACCGCCGAAATCGAGTCGGCCCTGGTGTCGCACCCCGCTGTCGCCGAGGCTGCTGCCATCGGTCTGCCCCACGAAATCAAGGGCACCGGTATTCACTGCTTCGTGATCCTGCGGGCCGGTATCGACGGCAGCGACAAACTCGCCGAAGAGCTGCGCACCCACGTCGCCAAGGAACTCGGGCCGATTACCAAGCCCGAAGCCGTCACCTTCATGGCGGCCCTGCCCAAGACCCGCTCAGGCAAAATCATGCGCCGCGTGCTCAAAGCCCAGGCGCTCGGTCAAGACTTGGGCGACATCTCGACGTTGGAAGGCTGACCCACCCCGCGGCGCACGGGTAATTCCGGTGCGCCGCTCCGTTTTTGGAGCGTCGACATGCCACGCATCGGTGCCATACTCATCGGTCAATCACCCCGCCCCGACCTGGTCAAACCGCTCAGCAAAGCCAACCCCAATTACCAGTACATCGAATCCGGCGCCCTCGATTTCGTCGACCCCGCCGAGATCCCCGCGCCGACCAGCGAGTACATTTTGACCACGCGCCTGGCCGACGGCACACTCATCCGGGTCGACGAGTCATACCTTTTCCCCTTGCTCAGACTCGCCATCGCCAACGCCGAACGCCAAGGCGCGCTGTTGAGCGTGCTGCTCTGCGCCGGCCCATTCGACGGCTTGAGCGGTGCCCAGCCGGTCTACCGCCCGACGGCGATGGTCGACACCATCTTGTCGACGCGGGGCATCAAGCGCATCGCCGTGCTCAGCCCGTCGCAGGAACAAGCCAGCGCAATCCATCACAAATGGTTGATTCGTGGGTATGTGCCGACGGTCTTTGTCGACCCCGGGCTCCCCGATGCCGAATTGGCTCAGTGGCTCCGCGAACAACTCCACTACAGCGGCTGCGAGTACCTCGTCGTCGACTATGTGGGCCACCCCATCGAAAAAATCCAGGCGCTCGAGCGCACCCTGCCCATCCCCGTCCTCGATCTGGGCAAAGTCATCACCGACATGCTCCGCCACGTGACCACCTAGGAGGCTCTCCGATGCCGCGTCATCCGTTTTTACACGGTGCCTACACCATCGCGCCGACCCCGTTTTTACCGACTGGCGAGGTCGACGTCGCCAGCATCCCGCGGATGGTCGAATTCCTCGTCAAAACCGGCGTGCAGGGCATCACGATGCTGGGCGTCATGGGTGAAGTCGACAAACTGGGCGACGCCGAGCGCGACACCATCGTCGACGCAGTGGTACAGGCCAACGCCGGCCGCATCAAGATCTGCGTGGGCACCAGCCACGTCGCCACCGACCGAGCCGTTGCCTTCAGCCGCCGTGCCGCCGAGCTCGGTGCCGACGCATTGATGGTGGCCCCGCCGCGACTGCTCAAGCCCAACGACAGTGCGCTGCACGCCCACTATGCGGCGGTGGCCGGCGCAGTCGATATCCCCATCGTCGTCCAAGACCACCCCACCAGCAGCGGTGTGCTGATGAGCGTGCCGTTTCTGGCACAGCTCGCGGTCGACATCCCCGCCTGCAACCACCTCAAGCTCGAAGAAGAACCGACCGCCGCCAAGACCACCCGGGTGCGCGCCGCAGCCCCGAACATGACCATCTTCGGCGGCATGGGCGCCAATATGCTCATCGAAGAACTGCGCCGCGGCGCCGACGGCACGATGACCGGTTTCGGCTTCCCCGAGCTGTTGGTCAAGATCTGTGCCCAATTTTCCGCGGGTGACACCGACGGTGCGACGCAGACCTTCTATCACGCCTGCCCGCTCATCCGCTACGAAAACCAACCGGGCATCAACATGGCGGTGCGCAAGTACCTGTATGCCCACCGCGGCGCCATCGCCCACCCGCATCTGCGCGCACCATACACGCCGCTCGCCGCCGACGTCATCGCCGATTTGCACGACATCATCGACCGCCTCGGGCTCAACGCCTGATACGACGAAAGGGACTCACCATGAACCTCGGACTCAAAGGAAAACGCGCCGTCGTCTACGCCGCCAGCCGCGGTCTCGGGTATGCCAGCGCCCTCGGGCTGGCCCGCGAAGGCGTGCGCCTGGTCATCGCCAGCCGTGACCAAGCCCGTATCGACGCCGCTGCTGCCGCGATCAAAGCCGAAACGGGCACCGACGTCATCGGCGTCGCCGCCGACGTCAACACCGAAGCCGACATCCAAAAGGTCATCGACCGCTGTGTGACGGCCTATGGCGGCCTCGAAATCGCCCTGCACAACGCCGGCGGTCCGCCGGCGGGTGGCTTCGACGCCATCAACGATGCCCAATGGCTCGGTGCGTTCAACCAAAACCTGATGAGCCTGGTCTGGGTCGCTCGGGCAGCCATCCCCCACATGAAAACCGCCGGCTACGGCCGCTTGTTGACCATCGCGTCGTCGTCGATCCGCCAGCCCATCCCCAACCTGGTGCTGTCGAACGTGATGCGCGCGGGCATCAATGGCCTAGCCAAATCGCTGGCCCGCGAAGTCGCCCCGCACAACATCAATGTGCACGTCGTCGGGCCAGGCCGCATCGGCACCGAACGCATCGAAGAACTCGACGCCGCCATGGCCCAGCGCACCGGCACCTCGATCGAGGAAGTACGCAAAGCATCGATGGCCGGCATCCCGGCGGGGCGCCTGGGCGAACCCGAAGAGTTCGCCAACTTCATCGTCTTCTTGGCGTCGCAAGCGGCCAGCTACATGAACGGCACCGCCACCCTGGTCGACGGCGCCGCGTCGAACGCCCTGCCCTAACCACCGCCAGCACGTATTCGTGACAAAGGGGTTGCTATGCTGGATGTGATCATCAAAAACGCCACGGTCGTCAATGCCGACGGCCGGCGCCCGCTCGACGTCGCCATCAAAGACGGCATCATCGTCGCCATCGGCAAGGCCGACACCTTCGCCGAGGCCTACGAGGTCATCGATGCCGGCGGGCTGCACCTGCTCCCCGGCGCCATCGACTCGCACACGCACGTGCGTGACCCAGGTCGCTCCGACCGCGAAGACTTCGCCAGCGCCACCCGGGCCGCAGCGGTTTCGGGCGTCACCATGCTGTGCGAGATGCCCATCGCCGCGGTGTCGGTGCACAGCGCGCAGACATTGGCCGACCGCATCGGCGCCGTCAAAGAGCGCCTCTATACCGACTACGCCCTGTATGGCGGCGCTGCCGACGACAACCGCGAGCACATCGCTGCCCTGGGCAATGCCGGTATCATCGCCTACAAGACCTTTCGCACCGCGGTGCCCCCAGGTCGCGAAAAAGAATTCATCGGCCTCTGTTGCCCCGACCCCGGGGCGTTTTTCACCGTGCTCAAAGAAACGGCGAAAACGGGTCTGCCCCACGCCATCCACGCCGAAGACGAGTACATCCTGAGCCGCCTAGCCGAGGACTACAAGCGCACCGGCGATCTCGGGCCACGCAGTCATGTGAAAGCCCGCCCACCCGTGGTCGAAGAAGCCTCGGTAGCCCAGTCAATCGCGCTGGCCCGCGCCGCCGGCGCATGGCTGCACATCGTGCACGTCTCGAGCCCGTATTCGGTCGACCTGGTCACCCAAGCCCGCGCCAGCGGCGTCAAAGTCACCTGCGAGACCTGCCCGCCGTATCTCTTTCTCACCGATGCCGACATCGATCTGCATGGCCCCTATGCGAAAACCAACCCACCCATTCGCGACGAATCGTTCGTCGAAGGGATGTGGGACCGGGTCGCTCGTGGCGACGTCGACATCATCGGCACCGACCATTCACCGTTTTTGGCCAGTGAAAAAGAACCCGGCTGGAACAACATGTTCAGCGCACCGCCGGGTGCCCCGGGCATCGAAATTTTGGTACCACTGCTCCTCACCGGTGTCGCCTACGGCCGCATCACTCTCGAACGCATGGTCAGTGTGGTGAGCACCAACACCGCCCGCCTCTTCGGCCTCGCCGGCCGCAAAGGGGTCATCGCCGTGGGCGCCGACGCCGACCTGATGTTGGTCGACCTGGCCGCCGAAGGGCGCATCGACGTCAACCAGTGGCAGTCGAAGTCACGGGTGACCGCCCGGCT
>JBJOJU010000372.1:0-7860 GCA_046046485.1 Chloroflexota bacterium
CGTCGCAGGGAGTACCGTCGTCGACACGACAGGGATCGCAGCGGTCACCGACTACATCCCCTCAGATCTCACCATCACCGTCGGCGCCGGTATAACTCTGGGCGCACTCCAGACCATGCTGCGCGCCAACAACCAGTGGCTGCCGTGGGATGCACCGCAGCACCACACCGCCACCATCGGCGGGTTGCTGGCAGCCGGTCTGAGCGGCCCGCTGCGCCACAGCGCCGGTACCCCGCGTGACTGGGTGTTGGGGATGCAGACGGTCACCGGCGACGGTCGCGTCATCAAATCGGGCGGCAAAGTCGTGAAAAACGTCGCCGGCTACGACCTCCACAAACTCCACCTCGGTGCACTGGGCACCCTGGGCATCATCGCCGAAGTGGCGTTCAAGGTCGCCCCGCTGCCCCAGGCCGATGCGACCCTGGTCACCGAATGCCGCGACATCGCGACAGCCCACGCCCTGGCGTACCGCCTGCGCGAACGCCCCTACAACCCGTCGGCCCTGCTCATCGTCGCCGCGGCGCAGTCGGTAGAACTCTGGGCGCGCTGGCAGGGCGTCCCGGCCATGGTCGAACGCCAGCTCCGCCATGCGCGCCAACAGGCAGCACAGTGGCGCGAGGAACGCAGCGGCGCGTGGGAGCCCCTGCTCCACACGCCGTTCGGGAGCAGCCAACGCAGCCAATCTCGCATCGGCATCGCCCCACAACACCTGCGCAGCATCCTCCCGCTGCTCGACGGGCTGCGTCCCCAGGCTGCGCTCCACATCCTGCCCACGGTCGGCCACATCCGCATCTACGACCACGCGCCAGCCACTATGGTCGAACTGCGACCCACACTACTGCAACACAACGGCTACGTCGTCGTCGAACAAGGGGAGCACCCCGAACGCTGGGGTCCCGCGCCCGCAGGCGCTGCAATCATGCACCAACTGCGCAGCGCCTGGGACCCGGCGGGCAAACTCAACCCGGGACGCGGCTTTTTACCCCGCGCCGACGTACCAGCCTAGAGGATCGTCCATGCGACGCGGCCTGTTGCCACAACTCTCCCCACCACAGCTGCTCGTGTTGGTCTACGGCATCGGCTTGCTGACCGGTACCGGCTTTTTCCTACTGCCGATAGCCACTGCCGACGGCCGCGGGCTTCCCGTCGTCGACGCCCTCTTCATGGCCGCTTCGGCGCTCTGTGTGACCGGGCTGGCAGTCGTTGACCCGGGCAGTGCGCTGAGCCGTTTGGGCCATGTCGTCCTGATTACACTGGTGCAAATCGGCGGGCTCGGCTTTATGTCGATTGCGACGTTCATGGCGATTCTGTTGGGGAAACGGATCAGCATCCGCGATCGCAAAATTCTCAAAGAATCGCTCAACCATCATTCCATCGACGGCACCATGACCCTCGTCAGTACGATCGTGGCGAGTGCCGTCATCGTCCAAGGATTCGGCGCCATCGTGTTGTCGCAGGTCTTCACCAGATACATGCCCACCGGTGATGCCTATTTTTATGGATTTTTCCACGCTGTTTCTGCATTTAATAACGCAGGTTTTGACTTATTCGGCAATAGTTTAGGTAATTTTCAACACGAAATCATCCTCCAACTCACCGTCATATGTCTCTTTGTCATCGGCGGTTTAGGTTTTCTCGTTCTGCTCAACATCGTCCAAGAGCGCGGCAGATGGCAGCGCTTTTCTCTGCATACAAAACTCGTGCTGTCCATGACTGCGATTTTGTGTGTCATCGGGACACTGCTGCTATTTCTGGTAGAAAAAGACCGCCCGGCATTTGCTGATTTGACGCTCGCAGAACAACTCATTGCGAGTTTTTTCAACAGTATGGCCACCCGCAGTGCCGGGATGAACACCATCCCGCTCGGGCTGTTCCACCAATCCACGCTGTTGTTGTTTGTGCTATTGATGTTTGTCGGATCATCCCCGAGCTCCACCGGTGGCGGTGTCAAATCCATCACCGTCGCGACCAGCTTTTTAATGTTGGTGGCGTTATTTCGCGGCAAACGCGAAATAACCGTGTTCCGACGTACTATCGCCAACGCCGTGGTTCTGCGCTCGTTTGTGGTGCTGGTCTTGGCACTCTCAGCGATTTTTATCGCGACGTTTGTCTTGACCCTCACCGAACAGATCCCCGTGTTCACGGCGCTGTTCGAAGTGATTTCCGCATTCGGCACCGTTGGCTTTTCGTTGAGTCTGACCCCACAACTCACGGACATCGGCAAACTCACCATCGTATTCATGATGACCATGGGCCGGCTCGGACCGATGACGCTCTTTTATGCACTCGCGCGCCGCGAGACCCCGTCATACATCCGCCATCCCGAAGAACCGATTATTATCGGCTAGAAGGCACCCATGACAACCCAAATCGCCGTCATCGGACTCGGTCTCTTTGGTTCAGCAGTCGCCACGACCCTCGCCGAACAAGGCCAGCACGTGTTGGGCATTGATATCGATGAAAAAGCCACCAGCGCGCTGATGCAGCAGCTGGCCGAAGTCGTGACGGTGACCGAAATCAATGAATCCATCTTGCAATCGCTCAGCATCACCGAGTATGACGCCGTCGTGGTCGGAATCACCGACATCGAAGCGAGCCTGACCATCGCGCAGATGCTGCGCGACCTCGGGGTCAAGCACATCGTGTGCAAAGCAAAAAGTCCAGTGCATGGCAAAATTCTTGTGCGGATCGGCGTCGATCGGGTCATTTACCCGGAGCGCGACATGGGCATGCGGGTAGCCCAGACCTTGGTGGCCTCCTCCATCCTCGGCTCGATTGTGTTGTCCCCGCAGCAGCACATCGTGACGGTGCTGGCACCGGAGTCATGCATCGGCCACCCGGTCGGGACTTTCCCCTGGCGCACCGAGACGAAAATTGCAATCCTCGCCATCCACCGTGGGACCGAGGCACACGCCAACCCCGGAGCGACGTTCGTGATACAGAAAGACGACGTGCTCGTGTTGCTCGGATCGAGCGCAGACATCGCGACCGTAGTGGCATGAAGACCAGCCGCAGCTGGTCCGATACGGACCAAAAACCCGCACCCAGCGCACACGAGTGCTATAATTCCCCCGTGGAATCACGACAGCGACCGGAGTGGACATGAGCCAGGCCAACCCTTTGACACAACTGCGCCAGCGCATCACCGAGCGCCAGGCGCGCATCGGTATCATCGGCGTCGGCTATGTCGGTCTACCGCTGGCGATTGTGTTCGCCGAGGCTGGCTTCCACGTCACCGGCTTCGACATCAACCCCGAGCGCGCCGCCGTCATCAACAGCGGCGTCAGCTATATCGACGACGTGACCTCGGCGACCGTCAAACACTACGTCGACGCCGGGCTACTCGACGCCACCGCCGACATGAGCCGTCTGCACGAGATGGACGCCATCAGCGTATGTGTGCCCACGCCGCTCTCGAAAACCCGCGACCCCGATATGTCGGCCGTGATGACCGCAGCCGAACACATCGCTGCGTCGCTGCGCGCCGGCCAGCTCATCGTCCTCGAAAGCACGACCTACCCCGGGACGACCCGCGAGATCTTTCTCCCACGTATCCAAGAAAAAGGCTTCACCGTGGGTCAGGATGTCTTTTTGGCGTTCTCGCCCGAACGCGTCGACCCCGGTCGGACCGATTGGACCACCCGCAATACCCCCAAGGTCATGGGCGGCATCACGCCGGCGTGTCTCGACGCCGGGCGTGCACTCTACGGCTCGGCGATGCAAACCATCGTGCCGGTCAGCAGCCCCGAAGCCGCCGAAATGGCCAAACTCCTCGAGAACACCTTCCGCGCCGTCAACATCGGGCTGGTCAACGAAGTCCTGCTCATGTGCGACCGACTGGGGCTCAATGCCTGGGAAGTCATCGACGCCGCCGCCACCAAGCCCTTCGGCTTCATGAAGTTCACCCCCGGCCCGGGGTTGGGCGGTCACTGCATCCCCATCGACCCGCTCTACCTCTCGTGGAAGCTCAAGTCGCTCGACTACACCGCCCGCTTCATCGAGCTCGCAAGCGAAGTCAACACCTCGATGCCGCGCTATTGGGTGCAAAAAGTCGCCGACGCGCTCAACGAGCAATCCAAAGCCGTGCGCGGCAGCAGCATCCTCGTCGTGGGCGTCGCCTACAAAAAAGACGTCTCGGATGTCCGCGAATCGCCGGCGCTCGACATCATTCACCTGCTCCACGAGAAAGGCGCCCGCGTCGCCTACCACGACCCGCACGTCGAGAGCATCCGCATCGACGGCGGGCGCTTACTCGGTCTGACCGACCTCGATGCAGCCTTGGCCAGCCACGACTGCGTCATCATCGCCACCGACCACAGTGTCTACGACTGGGCGCAGATCCGCGCGCGCAGCACCCTGGTCATCGACACACGCAACGCCCTCAAGTAGTACCGAGTCCGTATTGGGTATTGACAGCACACGAGGTGGGTGGTAGTGTAGCACCACTCATCTTTTTCTCATATCCGTCTGCGTACAACGACGTACGACTATGCCACCGGAGGCACGGATTTGGCGCACACACTCACCGCGATCGCCGGCATCCGTGTCGGCCACAGCACCGACCATGCATCCCTGACCGGGTGCACGGTCATTTTGTTACCCGAGCAGACAACCGCCAGCGTCGACGTGCGCGGCGGGGCTCCGGGCACGCGTGAAACCGATCTCCTCGCCCCCGAATGCACCGTCCAGCACATCCACGCTCTCTGCCTGTCGGGGGGGAGCGCCTACGGGCTTGCCGCCGCCGACGGCGTGATGCGCTATCTGCGCAGTCGCGACATCGGCTTCGACGTCGGTGTGGGCAAGGTTCCCATCGTCCCCGCTGCGGTGATCTTCGATCTGACCTGCGGCGACCCCCTCGCCCATGCGACCGGTGACATGGGGTACCACGCGGCAGCCGCCGCCACTGCAGACCCGGTCTGCGAAGGCAACATCGGCGCCGGGACCGGGGCCACCGTGGGTAAAATCCTCGGCGCTGCGTCGTGGATGAAGGGCGGCATCGGCAGCACCGCCGTCACACTGCCCGACGGCACCATCGTCGCCGCACTCGTGGTCAACAACGCATTCGGCGATATCTATGCAGAGAAAACCGGCAGCATCCTGGCCGGAGCCCGTAATCCCACCGGCGGGTTCCTCGACACCGCCAGTTTCTTGCGCGGCGGTACCGGCATCCCCGATTTCAACGGCGGTAACACAACCCTCGTGGTCGTCGCAACCGATGCCACGCTGACCAAAAGCGAGTGCCGCAAAGTCGCCCAGATGGCCCAAGACGGGATGGCGCGCAGCATCAAACCGGTCCACACACCCTACGACGGCGACGTCATCTTCGTCGTCTCGACCAATACGAAACCCAGCATCCCCATGATCCAATTAGGCAGCACCGCTGCCGACGTCGTCGCCGCTGCAATCGAACGCAGTGTCCGCTGTGCGACGCCCGTCGATGGTATCCCGGCACTCACGACACTCGGGTGAATCGAGGGCAGCCTCGTCACTATAGTATTGAGTAGAGAAGGGGAACTCATGAAGATCAATGTGCGTCAAATCGTGGTCGCAGGCGTCCTCGGTGCTATCGCAATCGTTCTCGGCGTCACCCAGATCGGCTTCATCCCCGTCCCCAACCTGAGTGGCAGCGCGACCATCATGCACATCCCGGCCATCATCGGTGCGGTGCTCGAGGGACCGGTCGTGGGCATCCTGGCAGGCGGTATTTTCGGTGTGTTCAGCATGCTCCAAGACACGTCTGGGTTGTTCACCAACCCGCTGGTCTCGGTGCTGCCGCGTCTGCTCATCGGTCTGACCTCGTGGTACGCCTATAAAGCATTGGAAAAGGGCAACAGCGATGTCGCCGCAGCCGTCGCCGGCATCGTCGGCACGTTGACCAACACCGTGCTGGTCGTCGGTGCGTTGGTCGCCTTCGGGTTGATCCCCGCCGAAGCCATCCCCACCCTCGTGCCCCAAGCCATCGTCGAGGTGGTCATCGCCGCCATCGTGACGGTTTTGGTCGCCCGCGGCGTCAAACTGGTCCGCTCCGGGTCGACCACCGCCGGCGAAACCAAAGACGGCAACTACTAGGCACCACTCGCACACAGCGCCGGCATGGGAGCACCCGTGCCGGCGAAGGTTTTGGTATGATCACTGCCTGCAACCTCTCGTTTGACTACAACGCCGGCCGACCCGATGCCATCCATGCCCTGCGTGACGTGTCGTTGACCATCCGCGACGGCGAGCTGGTGGCGTTGTTGGGGCACAACGGCAGCGGCAAAAGTACGTTGGCGAAACTCCTCGCCGCCGTGCACTTCCCCATTGCCGGCACGCTCGACGTCTACGGCGTCGCCAGTACCGAAGCCAATGCCTACGACATCCGCCGCCGGGTAGGGATGGTCTTTCAGCGCCCCGACGACCAGCTCATCGCCAATCGTGTGGTCGACGATATCGCCTTTGGTCCCGAAAATCTCGGGCTCCCACGCGCCGCCATCCAAGCGCGGGTCGACCACGCCATCGCCACCATGGGGCTCGAGCGCATCCGCACGGCCCAGATCAGCAGCCTGTCGGGTGGTGAACGCCAACGGGTCGCGATCGCCGGCGTGCTCGCCATGGAACCGTCGTGCCTCATCCTCGACGAACCAACCACCATGATCGCCCCAGTCCTCGCTCGCGGGTTGCTCCAGACCGCCCGCGACCTGCGCGAACGGCTGGGCGTCAGCGTCGTCCACATCACCCACTTTATGCACGAAGTCACCGATTTCGACCGCATCGTCGTGATGGACAGCGGGCAAATCCTGATGGAAGGGTCGCCGCGCGACATTTTTGCCCGCAGCGACGAACTCGCCGCCGTCGGGCTCGATGTCCCACTGGTCACCAAGGTGGGCAGCATCTTGCGTGCTCGCGGGGTGCCCCTCGCCGAACCCGTATTGACCGCAGCTGCGCTCTGCGACGCCGTGGTGCCCCTCATCCCCGTCGATCTGCCCGCGTTCGACGACACCACCCCCACCGCGCCGCTGCCCGACACCACTATCACCCCCCTCATCGATATCCAGCACGCCACATTTGCCTACATGCAGGGTACACCTATGGAAACGCCGGGGATCCGCGATGCGACGTGTCACATCCACCGCGGTGAAATCGTCGCACTCCTCGGGGGCACCCAAGCCGGCAAAAGCACCCTCATCGAATGCATCACCGGGCTGCGCCGCCTGCAGGTCGGGCGCATCTGCGTCGATGGGACCGATATCAACAGCGACGGCTACGACATCGGCGCACTCCGTGACCGCATCGGTATGGTCTTCCAACAGCCCGAAACACAGCTCTTCGAAGAAACCGTGGGCAAAGACGTCTCCTTTTCACCCCGTCGCAAAAAACTCCCCCCGGAACGCTCGCGCGCACTCGTCGAACAGTCACTCCAGAGCGTCGGGCTCGACTACCAGACGTATCGCTTACGGTATGTCTATGCCTTGAGCGGTGGTCAAAAACGGCGCGTCGCCATCGCGGGGATCCTCGCCGGCGAGCCCGAGGTGTTGATCCTCGATGAACCCGTCGCCGGGCTCGATCCGCGGGGACGTCGCGAACTCGCAACGCTGGTCAAGCACCTCGCCCGCGAGCGCAATCTGACCGTCGTGCTGGTGGGCAACACCGTCGACGAACTCGCCGAGCTCGCCGACCGCGCCATCGTGATGCACGAAGGGCGCGTCGTCAGCGACGGCCCGCTCGCGCAGATCCTGCGCGAATCGACGATGCTCCACCGCATCGGTCTCGAATTGAACGAAGCAGCCGAAATCGCCCGCCTCATCCGTCAGCAACGCACCGCCTTCCCTGCGCATTTTCTGCACATCGAAGCGCTGTGTGACGCCATTTGTACCGCAATCG
>JBJOJU010000399.1:0-2521 GCA_046046485.1 Chloroflexota bacterium
GTGCAGGCGCTGGGGTACTTCGACCAGATCGATGACGGTCGGGCGACCCTGCGGATCTTCGGTCGTCGAAACCACGCCCACCGGTTTGTGGAACATGATGTAGGTGCGGGGTTGCCGCGCACCGAGCGGCTTGCCATCGACCAAAATCGTGTCGACATCAGGGTCGACCCGCGTGCCTGCCACCGACACGACCTCGCCGTTGACGACGACGCGGCCTTCGGAAATCAGGACTTCACAATCACGACGCGACGCGATACCGGCACTGGCCAGTACCTTCTGGAGACGTTCTGGAGCCACGTTGGGACACTCCTTGAAAAAATGATTCTGCGCGCCTCACGGCGGGCAACAACCACGCGCGCCTCACGGCGGGCACATCGACTGCGTCAGTACATAAAAAAACGCAGGTATGCAAGGGCATACGCTTTGATAGTACCATAGAACGCAGCAGGACACAATCACCGCAGCTCCCACCCGAAAGCACGATGGCCATGGCAGTCGAACGCGTCGCCCTCATCGCACTCAGTGCCGTCAAACCCGGCACCCTGCACTACCTCGACATCGACGGGTTGCCCATCGGTGTGGCCCACGCCGGCGGCACCGTCTATGCCTTCGGCGACACCTGTCGCCACGAAGGCGGCTCGCTGTCGTCGGGCGTGCTGGTCGATACCACCGTCACCTGCCCCTGGCACGGCTGGACTTACGAGCTGCGCACCGGCAAGGCGGTGGTGCCGCCGGTGGCCATTCGCATCCCCGTCTACCCAACGGTGGTCCAAGATGGTATCATCTATGCAGACATCGACTGGGGCGAATGACCGGTTCTGATGCCCAGTGGTAAAGATTTTTTCGCTTGTAACGTCCTGAGTGACAATTGACGGAGGTCGACGATGACACGAGACATCAAACCGCATCTACGCGGCGCGCAGCAGCTGCCGGTCCCCGGCGTCAAAGGCAAAGCACTCGTCGCCCGTGACGCGGCGATTTTGTCGGGCGCGATGGGTCGCGTCTACCCGTTTGCGATGGAGCGCGGGCTGGGCAGCGAAGTGTGGGACGTCGACGGCAACCGCTATTTAGACATGGCCGCCGGCATCGCCGTCGTGTCGACCGGCCACAGCCACCCGCGGGTGATGGCAGCCATGCACGCACAGATCGACAAATTTGTGCACATGGCCGGGACCGACTTCGTCAACGAACAGATGGTCACCGTCGCCGAGAAACTCGCCGCCACCATGCCCAAGACCGAGCCATGGCAGGTCTTCTTGACCAATTCGGGTACCGAAGCCATCGAAGCCGCCATGAAGTTGGCCCGTGCCGCCACCGGTCGCCAGGGGATTATTTCGTTCCTGGGCGCCTTCCACGGACGCTCGTACGGGTCGATGTCGCTGACTGCTTCCAAGGCAGCCCAGCGCCGTGGGCACTTCCCATTGGTCCCGAGCATCTTCCATGCGTTCTATGCCAACCCGTATCGCACGCCGTTCGGCATCGAAAAGGAGCGGGTCACCCAGGCGACGCTCGATTACATCGAAAAGACCCTATTCACGACCATCGCCCCGCCCCAAGACATCGCCGCCATCATCCTCGAGCCGATCCAGGGCGAAAGCGGCTACGTCGTGCCCACGCCCGGCTTCTTGTGCGGGTTGCGCCAGATCTGTGACCGCCACGGCATCGTGTTGATCTACGACGAGGTCCAATCGGGCATCGGCCGCACCGGCAAGATGTGGGCCCATCAGTACGAGAGCGGTGCCACCGGCGGTGACGACAGCATCTGCGCCCACTGCCAAAAGACCAAGAGCCAGGGCTGCACCCCAGACATCGTCGTCACGGCCAAGGGTCTCGGCGCCGGCATGCCCATCGGCGGCATCATCGCCAAAAAGTCGTTGATGGAGCGCTGGCCCGAGGGTTCGCACGGCAGCACCTACGCCGGCAATGCCCTCGCCTGTGCCGCCGCCAGCGTCGTGCTCGACCTGGTCAACGAAGAGCTGTGCAGCAACGCCGCCACCGTCGGCGCGCACCTCAAGGCAGGGCTCGAGTCGCTGGCACAGCGCTACCCGGTCATCGGCGACGTGCGTGGCCGCGGCTTGATGCTGGGCGTCGATTTCGTGCTCAACAAAGAAACCAAAGAGCCCGCCAAGCAGCTCGCCGGCGAAATCATGGAAGAAGGATTCCGCCGGGGCATGCTGATTTTGACCTGCGGCTATTCGACCATCCGCTTCTGCCCGCCCTTGGTACTCACCAAGCCCGAGGCCGACGAGGCCCTCGAACGCTTCGAAGCGACCATCCAGGCCTGCATCTAGGCGTTCCTCGACCATACCCATCCAGAGAAAACGGGAGGGCTGCACACCGCAGCCCTCCCGCTTTTCGCCCCACTGCTGCTGCGCTGGCTCCGAGCAAAACGATACCGAGTTGCTCCGCGGCCGACGAAGCTCGCCTGTCGTCGTACCCGTACGATACCCACCCAGAGAAAAACGGGGGGCTGCACACCGCAGCCCTCCCGCCTTTCGCCCCACAGCTGCTGCGCTGGCTA
>JBJOJU010000416.1:0-3881 GCA_046046485.1 Chloroflexota bacterium
CAGCCGTTCATGAAATCGGCGTGCAGCGAATAGAGCGAGCCCGAGGCGAGGGCGAGCCCGCTGACAGTGCTCTGGCGCGGGTACGAGACGCGCAACTCGATCTGGGGCAGTGCGATGGTGCCGGCTTTGCACGTGCCTGCGGTGGCGTAGGCGACATGACTTTTGTGGTCGGACGAGTCGAGGTTGCGGCCATCCCAGCACTCGGGGAAGCGGATCGAGGCGATGAGGGTTTGGCCGACGGGGCAGACCTGGGGGGTGGTGCTGCGGGTGCTGCTGCCGCTGCAGGTCCAGGCGGCGATGCTGGTGGATTGGGGGGTGGTGGTGCGGGCGCTGCCGGCGATGAGGACCATGCCGCGGGGGTGGGCGACGATGGTACGCGCGACGGTCTTGGTGAAGATGACCTGGACCGCGCTGGGGGTGATCGCCGTGCTGCCGCGTTTGAGTGCGGGGACCCAGTAGCCCGAGCTATCGCCGGCGTCGCTGCACGAGGTACGGCTGTCGCGGATGGTGGCGGGCGTGCTGGAATCGGTGATGCTGCGGCTGCCGAAGAACTGGTGCAGGTGGCTCATCCCGGTCATGCCTGGCATGACGATGGGGTCGAACGTGCCCGATTTTGTGAAGGTGCAGGTGATGCGGAAGGAGCTGCCCAGTGCGCGACTCTCGGCGGGGGCGACGGTCGGTGCGGCGTCGGAGCGGGTCGCGTGCCCGATGCCCAGCAGGGCGGCGGTGACCAAGAAACCGGCAGCGGCACGCTGCAGCCAGGGGTAGATCGACATGGGGTGCTCTTTCTGTGTGGTGGACGACGGTGCACAGGAGAGACCGGCATGGCTGGCGATTCGTTCCCAGCGGAAGGTCTAGATTGGGTAAAGGGGGGCTTGACGGGGGGTGGAGCAGCGTGCTATAGTCTGATTCCCAGCGCCGCTGGACGACAATCAAGCACAGTCAGAGCAGTACACGGGATTCGTGTGCGCAAATGCTCTGGCTGTGTTCTTTTTTGCCGGAAAGGCGGTGTGCTGATGGATTTTGATGCAACGGTGTTCCCTGGTGGGGTGGTGATTCCGAATCACCAGGTCGCGCGCTGGCTGAACCGGATACGGACGGCCGTGACGACGCCAGCGGGATTGTTGGATGTGATGGCGTTGTACACCGATGTGTTGTTCGGGGCAGGGACAGCGCCGGTCTCGCAAGCGCGGAATCGCCAGCAGTCGTTGCACCCGTATGAGTACGACGACATGCTGGTGCTGTGGGACGAGGGCGACGTGGTGTTGGATCCGTCGTTCGTGGTCTTTGCGCAGGTCCTGAACGAGCAGATGCGCATCTACCGCCGGGTGACCGCGGCGTTGTACAGCGGGGAGGCATTTCGCGGCACGATCGCGCTCGACCTCGGCTTGGTCCAGCGCAGCTCCGGGGTGACCGAAGCCGAAGCGGACGAGGCGGCGTGGCAACGGGACATGCCAGCGGCGGTGGTGGCGTTTCTACGCGGATTGTGATGCACAAGGGGGCAGCGATGGTGATCTATGACGGGACAGGATTGGCCGATGGGACGGTGGCATCGAGCCGGCTGGTGTGGCGCTGGCTCGAGCGGTATGCGGCTTTGGCTGCCGGTGACGAAGCCGGCCGGGCAGCCCTCTGGGCGGTGGTGGCCCACCTCCGCGACGGGGCTGATGACCCGGCAGCGGGGACTGATGAGGACGGGGCACTGCTGCGCTTACTGTTGGGTGCGCACGGGGTGCTCAATGCCGCTGCAGGTGGTGGGTGGGTGTACGACCCCGTGGCGTTGGCGGTGCTGCGCTCGCTCGACGAAACGGTCTACGAGCGGATCTGGCGGGCGCGACGGAGCGTCAGGTTTCGGCGGACGTATCTCGCACTGGTTGCTCCTGCGGTCTGTCTGCGGACCGGGGCACACGAGCCAGTGCTGCCAGCGCAGTACGACCAGGACGAAGATACGGACGAAACCGAGCAGGATGGTTGGTACTGAGGCGTCGGTTGCGTCAGCCACGGAGGATACGAGAATGTGCGCACATGCACACGCGGGGAGTGAGGGAGCGGCGGAGAAGTACCTGGTGGCAGCGATCCTTGTGCAGCTGCGCACCTGGGTGCGTGCGCACGAGACAGCCGGGTACGTGTATGAAGCGATGCACGACGTGCTGGTGGGGCAGGAAATTGGTGATGGGACGGGGCTTCCGTATCAGACGGCGCTCGTGGCTGCGGGGTATGCGCGCGTCGGTGACGACGACCGCCTGGTGTATGATTCGCTCTTTGTGTGCGTCGTGCAGCGGCTGCAGGCCGAGGGCGATGTCTACCATCAGCTGCGCCGCCGGTTGTTTGCTGGGAAGTTGCCGGCGGAGTTGTTTGTGTTGGCGTGGTGAGGGTGGGGGGGTTATTTGAGCTGTCTGCGTGATGGCAGGCGTCCGTGGTACTGCGTTGTGGGGGAGAGACGGCCGACGTATCGATTGCCATTGCAGTGCGCCATGGTGCGGTGAATACCCATGCAGCCGAGAGCGTCACCCAAAACCACGCCAGGCAGTCGACCTCCGCCTGACAGATACCAAGACAGTAGCAGTCTGTGGATCTGCGCCTATCTCGGGGGGACACTCTCAATGCTCCACTGGACCACGCACACGAATGCAGCGAATGTGCCGATTTACGGCACTACATATGAGTATGTGTTGATTGGCCGTATCACACGAGACGTCCCATTCAGAGAAAATACATGCCAATAGCATCCCAATGCATACTCTGTCGAGGATGCAGGAGCGGTGAATTGGCGCACGCGTGTGGAACCCTGATAGACATCGACGCGGGCACGTGAGTCCGTAGAGATGGTTCCAATCCCTGCAAAGTGGCGCACCGAATAGTTATATGTGCCTGCAGAAAGCCGTGCAATGGTGATAGTTTCTGGGCCGTAGCTTTACCTATCGTCGATGTCGAGGCATGCGAAAGGAGAAGTGCTGCAGTTCCCTTTTTGGTTGTAGTAGATCATCTGGCGTGACCCGCCAACGAGCGGGAGCCAGAGATGACTGTCGATGTCACGGGGATTCACATCCGAACTCAAAACAACCCGGATGCCTCCTGCGGCTAATGGTTTCGAGAGTGAAATAACGAGTGTGATACTGGGTGCATCTCCGGTGATGACGACATCTGAACTACTGATATACCCTGTTGCGGACGCAGTGATTGTCTTTGTCGCACGACTCACCCGCAGAAAAGCATAGGCGCCACTTGCATTTGATGTCACACAAACTGTCGGTGCTGACATGCACACGCGTGCCCCGGAGATGGCTCTCCCGTTTGTCGCATCGACGACTTTTCCACTCACGACGGTCCAGACTGCGGGACGCGGAGTGGAGGTGGATGTACGAGTCGGTGTAATCGGTGGTGCGGTGGAAATTGCTACTACGAGGCTCACGTCATCGACATTCGCATCGGTGTACGATCCCGAGCCACGTTTGCTCGTGAATTGCAGTCGGATATTTCTCGTTCCCGAGGGGGATAACCCCTGTTTTGGAGATCTACGTCCAAGAACACGGGGACGACCGTCAGCCCACCGGTGAGTGTGGCGGCGATCGCCGACATGCCGAGTTTTGGCCCCTGCTACATCGGCTCGGCGTTGGCGCCGTCGTTGGCAGTCAACCAGAGTCATACCGTATCGATTCCGATGACGACGATGGGTTGGGAGCCAATCACCGGCACCATCAAGCTCATCATCGATCCGTATGATTCACTCCCTGAAAAGGGTGAAGCGAACAACCAACTGACGACCGAGTTCGAGGTGTTCGATAGCTCGATTACCTCAACGCCGACGCCCACAATGGGGACAACTCCGACACCGACGTGGACCCGATAAAGACCGCGACCGAGACGCAAACGCCAGTGCGACG
>JBJOJU010000068.1:0-2619 GCA_046046485.1 Chloroflexota bacterium
TCTATAGGATGCCGTCACTATGCCAGGTACGGAGCGCTACCAACCCAATGTCGCCACGGTCGAAGCACAGGTCGTCGCACGGATCCGCCGGGCGGGTCGTGGCAGTGTCTGGTGTGTCGAACGCTTCGCCGGCGTCGCACCGCGCAACACGCTGGACCAGACGCTGCGCCGTCTCGCGCAGAAGGGCACGCTGGAGCGGATCGCTCACGGGGTCTACCACTACGGACATCCTCACCCACTGACCGGTACCGCGCCGGCGACCATCGCCGCGACCATCGTCATGCTCGCCGACGCCGGCTACGGGCACCTCGTGCCCATCGGGGCGACTGCCGCTGCGGTGTATGATCTGGCCGCACCGAGTGGTGTGGTGACCTATGGCGCACACTCGGGATCGCGCCGTGTCGTGACGCCGTGGTGGGAGCTCCGGGTCACCACGGTTGCACCACGCTTCGTGGTCGACCTGCACCCGCAGACGGCGACGGTCATCCAGGCACTGCGCTGGGTCGGCCGCCGCAGCTGGTCAGCGCACCACCAGGCGACGTTGGCAGCGGCGTTGACCGCCAACGGGCGTGCAATCGTCGCTGCACAAGCCGCTGCCGCACCCGACTGGATGCACAGCTGGTTGCGCGCACTCTGCTGATTCAGGGTGCCTCGGCCAAATACGCGTCGACCGACGGTGCCGCCCGATCGCCGAGATGCTCGGCAAATGCACGGGTCAAGTGGTGATGGTCGTAACTGAAGGGCACGCCGTCGGGGGTGAACAGCGGGCAGATGCCTGCCACACACAACAGCTGGAATTTGTCGATATAGAAAAACCCCAGCGCGGTGATGTGTTCCCCGTAAGCGCGGTTGAGCGGATCCATTGGGAGCGTCAGCGAACGTAACACCGTTTCGTCGGTCCCAAGCATCTGGAGCATGTCATCGAACGACGCCCGCGTCCGCAGGTAATTGCCGAAGACGACGACGCGCGTGACACCAGCTGAGGCAAGTGCGTCGGGTAGACGGCTGCGGACGTCGACCGGATTCTGTGGGTCACTGAGCGAACTGATGACGATATATGCGTATTGACGGAGGTATTCAGGGTCAAACCGCCGATTGTGCGGGTCTTTGCACCGACGACTATTGGGCGTGTCTGGCCGGGCACTACAGCCGTTCATGTCGAGGATGGCGAAACGGTCGGTGGGTCGGATCCGCCGCATGCTGTTCGCCCCGTCCATCACATGACTATTGCCGAGAAACAAAGCCGTCTTGGTCCCCGCCTTGGGCAGGCACCGTTGTTTGGGCGTCACGTAACAGACGGCACCAGATGGGTAGCGGTCGGGCAACCAGGTCGGGTAGGTCGCGTTCATCACTGCGCTATCGGGGAGCCACGGTTGCGGGACTAAGAACCAGCGTTGATCGACGCTGAAGCCCAGCAACGCACACACGAGCAGCGGCGTGAGCGTGGCTACCACGAACCGACGTGGCGGCGTCGTACGCACGCGCAGCGGCACCTCGACCCACCTGTTGAGCACCGCTGCGCCGGCGATCGCACTCAGGAACAATATCGCTATTTCATAGCGGTCGAGTGCATCGATTCGAAAGAGATAGTAGGTCCGGTAGCGCTGGTAGAGCTGGATCAGTGGCCAGTGCACGAGGTAGAGCGCGTAACTCGTCCGCCCGACCCAAAGAAACAGCCGATTGGCCAACAGCGTCTGTGCGACGAGCGACCGCCGCCCCCAGATGACCGCACAGGTTCCCAGACAAGGGAGCAGTGCTGCGACCCCAGGGAACGGGGTCTGGTCCGAGAAGCCGATGCAGGCTGCGAGAATGCACGCGACTCCGACGACGACGGCGAGGTGGTCGTAGGCCGGGCGATGATTGCGTGTCTGTGCCAGCGGTGCGTGCAGCAATGCGCCGAGGGCGAACTCGTAGATCCGAAACGGCATCAAATAGAACGCTGCGTCGGTGTCGACGGTCACCACATATTGCGCCGCGACGAGACTCAGCGTCGCCAGAATCGCGATGGCGAGGAAGCGCCGTCGCAGCCGGACGACGCCGAGGAGGATCAACGGCCAGACCAGATAGAATTGTTCTTCGACCGACAGTGACCAGGTATGGAGCAACGGTTTTGTCGCTGCCTCGGTGTCGAAGTACCCACTCGTCAGATAAAACCCGATGTTTGAGACCGAGAGCATCGCCATCCAGAGACTGTGTGCATATTGTCGAATCAAAATCGGTGAAAAGAGGATCAACACGCCGATGGTAGTGGCGATCGCCGTCGCGATAAACGCCGGTGCGATGCGCTTGAGCCGCCGGTAGTAGAACGCACGCAGATCGATAGCACGGGTTCGCTCGTATTCGGCAAACAAAATCCCACTGATGAGATAGCCACTGATGACCAGAAAGACATCGACACCGACGAACCCGCCGGGCAACCAGTCGATATCGAGGTGAAACACAACCACCGCCAACACCGCGAGTGCACGGAGACCGTCGATCTCGGGCTGGTACCCCGCTGTACGACCAGCGTGCGTCTGCGGCCCGTTCATGGGTGTTGCCCAAGGTATGCCCGGAGTGCTGCTGCACTGGGGAGCGCCAGACGGCTGGCGTATGGGTACGAGAGGTGAGATTTGTCGT
>JBJOJU010000101.1:0-4993 GCA_046046485.1 Chloroflexota bacterium
CTTTGACGACGAGGTAGCCGTCTTGGTGGAAGCGGACGTACTCGTCGACGCTGACGTGATACGGATCTGCATGGCGAGCGGCACTGCTGCGCATGGGGTACTCCTTGGTGTGGTTCGAGTGTGCTTCGATTGTAGCAGCAGACGCAGCACCCGGTGCGCAGCGAACCTCCACGCTCTGTTCTCCTCTCTACCCCACGCTCTGTTCTCTCCTCTCTACCCTCCACTCTCTACCCTCCACTCTCTGCACTCTGTCTTGTAATCAAACCGTAAAGAAATATTCGGGCGCCGGAGCCGGCACGCTGGCGGCGGGTGGAATAAGTCGGCTGTATGGGACAGCGGCGAAATACCGCGCCAGAATGGGCTAAAATTCTGGTGATTTAACATAATATTTCAATTGTAATCGTTTTGTAATGTTGCGCCGACGTCTGGTCGGTGATAATGACGAAGTATGGCGTTGCAAAGGGTTGTGCTACATTTGACACTCCCCACCTGCTATGCTATTATTCAACCTTGACGGGGTGTACCCCGAGACAAGTGTGGTAATAGAAGCCAGCGTGCCCTGCTCTAAGGCGCAGCAGATGTTGCGACCAGACACCGAGGGCAACATATTTTTTTGTGCTGTGGACTGAGGAGAAAGCAGAGAGCATGCCGACGATCAATCAGCTGGTACGCAAGCCGCGCAAGCCGGTAGAGCGCAAGGTGAAAGCCCCGGCACTCCGCTTCAACTACAACGTGTTGAAGGGGAAGCTGACGCGTGGGAGTGGGTCACCGTTCAAACGAGGGGTGTGCACGCAGGTGCGCACGATGACGCCGAAGAAACCGAATTCGGCGTTGCGCAAGATTGCCCGTGTCCGTTTGTCGAACGGCATGGAAGTCACGGCGTACATCCCGGGCGAGGGGCACAACTTGCAGGAGCACTCGGTGGTGTTGATCCGTGGCGGTCGTGTGAAGGACCTCCCGGGTGTGCGCTACCACATTGTGCGTGGCACGTTGGACTCACAGGGTGTGTCGAACCGGAAGCAGGGCCGCTCGAAGTACGGCACCAAGAAGAACGCCGCACCCGCCAAGAAGAAATAGCACTCGCCCGAGTGGGTAGTTAGGTTGAGAGGACGACTATGCCGCGACGTGGGAAGACAGACAAGCGTGAGTTTTTGCCCGATAGCCGCTACGGCAGCGCAATCGTCACGCAGATGATCAATAAAACGATGTTGCGCGGAAAGAAGAGTGTGGCTGAGTCGATTGTCTACGGGGCACTCGACATGGCAGCAGACCGCGTGAAGAAAACCCCGATGGAAGTGGTCGAAGGTGCATTGCGCAACGCCGGCCCGGTCATCGAAGTGAAGCCGCGCCGCGTGGGTGGTGCAACGTACCAGGTGCCGGTCGAAGTCAAGGCAGAGCGCCGGTTGTCGTTGGCGATTCGTTGGTTGTTGGCTTCGGCCCGTTCGCGCGGCGGCAAGCCGATGATCGAGCGATTGGCACTGGAGCTGGTCGACGCATTCAACAACACGGGTACGACGATCAAGAAGCGTGAAGACGTGCAGCGCATGGCCGAAGCAAACCGTGCCTTCTCGCACTACGGGCGCTTCTAAGAGCAACCAAGTTGTCGCAGTGAGCGACATGTTTTAGGAGTGAGAACGGCTATGCCTCGCGAAACATCACTGGATCGCTACCGTAATATCGGGATTATCGCGCACATCGATGCCGGTAAGACCACCACGACAGAGCGTATTCTGTACTACACCGGTCGTACCTACAAGGTCGGTGAAGTGCACGAAGGCACTGCGACCATGGACTGGATGGAGCAGGAGCGCGAGCGTGGTATCACGATCACGGCTGCTGCCACGACGGCCCAATGGGAAGTCGCCGGTGTCAGCTACCGGATCAACATCATCGACACCCCGGGGCACGTGGACTTCACGGCCGAAGTGGAGCGCTCGTTGCGCGTGCTCGACGGCGGCGTGGTGGTCTTCGACGCCGTCGCCGGTGTGGAGCCGCAGTCGGAAACCGTCTGGCGTCAGGCTGACAAATACAAGGTGCCCCGCATCTGTTTCGTCAACAAGATGGACCGCACGGGTGCCAACTTCGAGCGCACCGTCGACATGATCGTCGACCGCTTGGGTGCCAAGCCGTGTCTGATTCAGCTGCCCATCGGCGCCGAGGACCGCTTCCGCGGCATCATCGACTTGATCAGCTTCCAGGCAGTCATCTACGGTGACGACATGGGCCGCACCGAAAACTGGGGCGAGATCCCGGCCGAGTTCTTGGCAGCCGCCGAGAAGGCCCGCAACGTCAGCATCGAAGCAATCTGCGAGACCGACGATGCGTTGACCGAGATGTACCTCAACGGCGAGACGCCGAGCGTCGAACAGCTGCGTGCTGCGCTGCGTGCTGCCACCATCAAGGGCACCCTGGTGCCGGTGTTGTGTGGTGCTGCATTGCGCAACAAGGGCGTGCAGCGCATGCTCGACGCAGTGATCTACTATCTGCCGTCCCCGCTGGACATCCCGCCGATGAAGGGTACCGCTGTGGGCGTCGACCCGGAGTCGCCGGACGCAGAGTTCATCATCCGCAAGCCCGACGACAACGAGCCGTTCACGGCATTGGTCTTCAAGATTTTGGCAGACCCGTTCGTCGGCAAGCTGGCATACTTCCGCGTGTACTCGGGCAAGCTCGAGGCCGGCAACTACGTGCTGAACACGACGCGCAACAACCGCGAGCGTGCCGGCCGGTTGATCCAGATGCACGCCAACCACCGCGAAGACATCAAAGAAGTGTTCGCTGGTGATATCGCAGCCGTGGTGGGCCCGAAGCAGAGCTTCACGGGCGACACCATCTGTGACCCCGACCACCCGATCGTGCTCGAGACCATCCGCTTCCCCGAGCCCGTCATTCAGCTCGCCATCGAGCCCAAGACGAAGGCCGACCAGGACAAGATGGGTATCGCGCTGAGCAAGTTGGCCGAAGAAGATCCGACCTTCCGCGTCTTCACCGACCAGGAAACCGGTCAGACCATCATCGCCGGCATGGGTGAGTTGCACCTCGAAGTTATCGTCGACCGCATGCGTCGTGAATACAAGGTCGAAGCGAACCAAGGCAAGCCACAGGTCGCCTATCGCGAGACCATCACGTCCGAGACCGATATCGACAGCAAGTTCGTCCGACAGTCGGGTGGTAAAGGTCAGTACGGTCACGTGAAGTTGACCTTGACCCCGCTCGAGCGCGGCGGCGGCTTCGAGTTCGTGAACGGCATCGTCGGCGGTACCGTCCCGCGCGAATACATCCCGGCTGTCGAAGCCGGTGTGAAGGAAGCGATGTCGGGCGGCGTGTTGGCCGGCTACCAAGTGGTCGACATGAAGGTGACGTTGTATGATGGTTCGTACCACGACGTCGACTCGTCGGAAATGGCCTTCAAAATTGCCGCATCGATGGGTATCAAAGACGGTGTGCGCAAGGCTGGCGGTCAGCTCCTCGAGCCGGTGATGAAGGTCGAAGTCGTGACCCCAGAAGACTTCTTGGGCACGGTGTTGGGCGACCTGAACAGCCGCCGCGGCCAAGTCGAAGGTATGGAAGCACGTGGGAACGCGCAGGTTGTCCGGGCATATGTGCCGTTGGGCTCGATGTTCGGGTACACCACCGAGTTGCGTTCGGCCACACAAGGTCGTGCGACTTCTTCGATGGAGTTTGCACACTACTCGCCGATTCCTGATCATTTGGCACAGGAAATCATCACGAAGCGGCGCGGCTAAGTTTTCAGCGTAGCAATACTACTTGTGGAGGGATGAGGGTCATGGGTAAGCAGAAGTTTGAGCGCAATAAGCCGCACATCAACGTCGGCACCATTGGTCACGTCGACCATGGCAAGACCACGTTGACTGCCGCCATCACCAAGGTGTTGGCACTGCGCGGCGCCGCCACCTACACGGCGTACGACCAGATCGACAACGCACCGGAAGAGCGCGCCCGCGGTATCACGATTGCCATCCGGCACGTCGAATACCAGACCGAGACGCGCCACTACGCACACGTGGACTGCCCGGGCCACGCCGACTACATCAAGAACATGATCACCGGCGCAGCCCAGATGGACGGCGCGATCCTGGTCGTGTCGGCTCCGGACGGCCCGATGCCCCAGACCAAGGAGCACGTCTTGTTGGCCCGCCAGGTGCAGGTGCCGGCAATGGTCGTCTTCTTGAATAAGGTCGACCTGATGGACGACCCGGAATTGCTCGAATTGGTCGAGCTCGAGCTGCGCGAATTGCTCAGCAAGAACGGCTTCCCAGGCGATGACATTCCGATCATCCGCGGTTCGGCGGTGCAGGCATTGGCCAGCACCAGCAGCGACATCAATGCACCCGAATACAAGTGCATCGTCGACCTGATGAACGCCGTCGACAACTACATCCCGACCCCGGTCCGCGAAATCGACAAGCCGTTCCTGATGCCCATCGAAGACGTCTTCGGCATCAAGGGTCGCGGTACCGTCGTGACCGGCCGTGTCGAGCGTGGTAAGGTCAAGACCGGCGAAACCATCGAAATCGTCGGCATGAGCGAAGAAGCCCCCAAGAAGACCGTCGTGACCGGCGTCGAAATGTTCCAGAAGACATTGGACGAAGGTTTGGCCGGTGACAACGTGGGTTGTCTGTTGCGCGGTATCGAGCGCACGGACGTCGAGCGCGGCCAGGTGTTGTGCCAGCCGGGTTCGATCAAGCCGCACAAGAAGTTCATGGCCAACGTGTACGTCTTGAAGAAGGAAGAAGGCGGCCGCCATACCCCGTTCTTCCCCGGCTACCGCCCGCAGTTCTACATCCGCACGACCGACGTGACCGGTTCGATCACGTTGCCGGAAGGCGTCGAGATGGTCATGCCCGGTGACAACATCGAAATGGCTGTCGAGCTGATCGTGCCCGTCGCTATCGAAGACGGTCTGCGCTTCGCCATCCGCGAAGGCGGCCGCACCGTCGGCGCCGGCGTCGTGTCGAAGATCACGGACTAA
>JBJOJU010000224.1:0-2548 GCA_046046485.1 Chloroflexota bacterium
CGGGGTGCGGTCGAAGCCGGGCGGCAGGGCGGCCGCGGGGAACGTGGGTCGCCAGACCACACCCACCACCGAGCCGTCGTTGACACTGCGGCCTTCGAGCACCGTCCGCAGGGGCGAACCGTCGTCGCGCCAGCGCATTGGGTCGTCGAAGCGCTGCAGTGCGGCGGGCACTTGCAGCAGCGAATAGTAGGCACGCAGCGCCAAACGCGCTTCGAGCATTTCGGCGGGCATGCGCCAGCCGTGCGAAATGCGCACGAGTTCGCCGGGGCTGGTCATCCAGACGACTTCGGTCGACGGCAAGTCGTTGGCCGCCACGATGCGCTCGGCGTACTGCATGATGACCTTGCGTGCGCGTTCGACGATACGGAGGTAGTCAGAACGCACCGTGTCGCGCTGGCGCATCGCCCGCGCCAACACGAGCCAGACCGGCCAAGCCAACACACCGCGCAGGGTGTGGCGGGCGGTAGGGATGACACTACTCTCAGACAGCAAGCGGCGCAGGATGAGCTCGGGTTGTTCGCGGTAGCGCGGGGTGGCGACGTCGTACTCGGTGACGCCGTGTTGGCCGTGGCGCGCCATGACTTCTTCCCACATCCCCACGAACACCGGGTCACTGGGCAACCGCAGACTGCGCACCTCGTCGAGCAGGTCGGGTCGCCCGTCGAGAAAGCGCTGCAGGGGCACCAGGTCGCGCAGCAACGTGCGGCTGAACGACGGGTAGCGTACGCTCCACTCGGCATAGAGCCGCCGGCGGCGCAACCAACTCTCGAGCGGCCCGATGATGCGCGCGGTGACGGTTTGGTTGTGCAGTTGGATGACCGTCGCCTGCTGCAGTACCGCGATTAGGTCGTCGAGATCGCCGTGGTGCTTACGGGCGCGCTCGAGCAGGGCAGCGAGCTCGCGACGGTAGCGCCGCGACGACCACAGGCTCTGCCACCAGAAGCGCGCCATGCGCCACCAAGCCCGACGCGCCCGGGCAGGGTTGGCCGGCAGCGACACGAGCAGTGCGTCGTTGAGATCACCCCAGACGGTGCCGGCGACGCCCCAGCGGCGGGCGATGTCGGCGAGCAGCGAATAGTTGATGCGCACGCGGCCGGCGAAGAGTTCGATGTAGCGGCGTTCGTCGCTCAGCGACGTGTCGAGCGCGCGCAACACGGCAAACGCATCGCGGCTGACACTCGCGTAGAGCGTCGCGGTGAAAAACGAGGGCAGTTCGGGCATGTGGTCGCGCAGATCGGCCGCCCCGAATCGTTCCCCGCGGCGGACCGGTACCAGCATGCGCCGCAGTTCGATCAGCCAGCACTGCTTCCCGTCGTCGGCCCACTCGACCACCCAGCGCTCGTCGCCGAAGACCGTGCGCACCTCGCGCAACAGATTCTGGAGGCGCTGGGTGAACGGCATCGGCGCCGTGCTCAGTTCGCCGCTGCCCACCCTCGGCAACGACAACAGTAAGCTATCGGCCTGCCCGCCGCTGATCTGCTCGGCGGTGCCGGGGTGGTAGTTGACGAAGTCGTCTTCGTAGTCTTGGTCGAGGAGTGCGATGCCGGCGTTCTGGGCGTCGACCATGGTCATCAAGAGGACATCGCGGCGCTCGACCCGCGGGAACCGCTTGGCGGCCGCCCAGACGGCACACAACGCCGTCGCCAGTGCCTGTGGGTCACGCCGGTCGACCCGCAGCCGACTGGCAGTGGGGCCGACCATCTGCAAGGGTACGCCGGCGGCGGTCCGGAACAGTGTCCGCACCGCGATTTTCGCGCCCAGCGTGGTCAGGTCGTGGAAGAGGTGGAAGGTCTCGATGAAGCCGTGCAGATCGCGCGGCACCGTGGCCGAATGCTGCTGCACGAGCAGGTCGTGGGCTTCGGCATAGGTCGGTGCGGTGTCGAGCACGACGATGCTGGGGGGCACGGCGATGCCCCGTTTGGCCGCTTGGTCGAGCAGCACACCCTTGGCACTGACGTCGTATTTCAGAAGCTTCCCGGCGCCGACCGGCACCAGGAACGGCGATTGCGCCATGGTGATTCTCACGCTGTACTACCGGCTGCGTGTATGATTGACGCCATACTACACAGCGTCGTCTGTACGAGTGTACATGATTCTGGAGCGTCATGAAAGAGTTATTCCCCCGGCGGCCGGTCTACGCCGGATTCGTCGCCCTCTATGGGTTTTGGAGCGTCGCCGTGCTTAGCCGCGCAATCGCACAATACCTGACCCGCGACGGCGACCTCCTCCCCACCCACCTGACCCTGCTGGCCGGCTCGATCTACCTGGGCATCAGCGCGGCGGCGTGGACCGGCGCGCGCCGCTGGGTAGCGGTCGGGCTCTGGCTCGAACTGCTGGGCGTCGTGGTCGTCAGCACCCTCGCGTATCGGTGGCCGCTGCCATATGCGAGTGCCTGGTCACAGTACGGCAGCGGCTATCTGTGGCTGCCCCTCGTATTGCCGGTAGCGGGGCTCGTGTCGCTGCGACGCGGTGCAGCAGACCCGCACTCCACAGCGTATAATGACGGGTAATCACAATCTCTCTTATAGGGTGCGCACAGATATCACCC
>JBJOJU010000254.1:0-4088 GCA_046046485.1 Chloroflexota bacterium
TCCGCCGCTACGTCTTCAAACCCGAGCGGCTCCACGACCGCAGCTATGACCGCGCAGCGATGGTCGCGTTGATCTTCGTGGGCATCAGCGGCTACCTCATCGAAGGCCTGCGCATCGCCAACCAGACGATCCGCGGCGCGGTGGTCTACGAACAGTCGTGGGCAATCCAGTCGTTCGTCGGCTACGCGTTGGCGACCGGCTTCCGCGCCATCGGCTGGGGCAACATCTCGAGCGTGGGCATGGGGCTGCACATGGCGCTGTGGTTCGCGCACACCGTCGTGTCGTTTGCGTTCATCGCAGCCATCCCCTACACCGGCCTGCGCCACTTGGTCTATACGCCCCTCAACACTTTTTTCAAACGTACCCGGGCGAAAGGTGCTTTGGCGCCGATTCCGGATTTCGACGCCGAAATCGAGAAAGACGAACCACAGCTGGGCGTCGCCACCCTCAACGACCTGACCTGGAAGCAACGGCTCGACCTCGACGCCTGTCTGGCCTGCGGACGATGCCAGGAAGTCTGCCCGGCCCACGCATCGGGTGCCGCGTTGTCGCCCAAGTTCCTCATCACCAAACTCGCCGACATGCAACGCGGCGACCCGGTGTTGCTCAAATCCGGTGAGACCCTCACCCTCGAAGGCAGTGGCCGCGGCTCATTCGACGCCCTGGGGCTGCTCGAAGCCGGTGTCTACGACGAGAGCGAAATCTGGAGCTGCACCACCTGCGGCGCCTGTCTCGAAGAATGCCCAGCGATGATCCACCACGTCGACCTCATCGTCGACGTTCGCCGCAATCTGACCATGATTCAGAGCGAAGTCCCCAGCGGTGTCAAGCGCGTCCTCGACGGCATCGAGCGCGCCAGCAACCCATGGCGTCTGCCCCAAAAGGAGCGCGCCAACTGGGCCAGCGGCCTCGACATCCCCAGCATGGCCGACAAAGGCAGCGCCGACGTACTCTTTTGGGTGGGCTGTGCCCCCAGCTACGACGATCGCTCCAAGCGGGTCGCCCGTGCCATGGCCCAGCTGCTCAAACAAGCCGACGTCGATTTCGCTATCCTCGGTGGCGAAGAGTGCTGCACCGGCGACCCTGCCCGCCGCATGGGCGAAGAACTGCTCTTCAAGCAGCAAGCCGAAACCAACGTGGGCACCCTCGCGCAGTACCAGTTCAAGACCCTGGTCACCACCTGCGCCCACTGCTTCAACGCCCACAAAAACGAGTACTCGCAGTTCGGTGGCAAAGCGGGCGTCGACTACCAGGTCGTCCACCACACCGAATACCTCGCCGGCCTCGTCCGCGAGCACAAGCTCGAGCCCGTGACCGAAGTCGCCGAGAAGGTCGCCTACCACGACCCGTGCTACATCGGCCGCTACAACGACGTCTACGACGCCCCGCGCGAGCTGCTCGAGTCGATCCCTGGCATTGAGCTGGTCGAGGCACCTGGCATGAACCGTTCCAAAGCGATGTGCTGCGGCGGCGGCGGCGGCAATGCCTGGCTCGAAGGCTTCGGCGACAAAAAAACCAACGTCATCCGCCTCGAACAACTGCGCAGCGAAGCGCCCGACACCGTGGCCGTCGCCTGCCCGTACTGCATGGTGATGTTCGAAGACGCCGCCAAGAACACCGGCGTCGACGAGACCGTCGCCCGCAAAGACATCGCCGAATTGCTGCTGCAATCGGTCACGAAGTAACCCCGCGCCCGTAGCGCACGGCATGCCGTGCGGTCGATCACACACCGTACGACCCTTGTCAGCTCTGTCCTGTGACATGCCCATGGAGCACCCTGGTCCCCTTCGGGGTCACGGGTCTCCACGGGCATGACGACACTGGTATGTCGTGCGCGCTGCGCACCCCCGCACACCGGTCCGATCCTCGTCAGCCCATCTCACGCGCAGCGCGCGTCGGTCCGATTCTCGTCAGCCCCGTGGAGACATGACGCGTCAGCGCGATGTGCTCCATGGGGCTGACGCATTCATTGCTCGTATGCCGTGAACAGACGCAACACCGCCGGCGCGCCCGCCGCGGTGATCCGCAGCCGCACCGCCGTCACCGGCGCGCGCCCCACCACCACCAACCGGCGGTACCCGATCGATTCGCCCGCGGCCACCGTTTCCCAGACCCCGGCACGGTCGACCGCCAATTCCCAGCCCCAGATGCGCTGCCCATAGGCAATCGCCTCGCCGATGTCGACCACACCCACCTTCGCTGCCGCAGCCAGGCGCAGCGTCACCGTCGGCGTCAGCTCCGCGGCAGCGGGCATCCAGACCACAGCGGCGGGCAGTCGCTGCGCCGGAGCCGGTTCGATGTGCCCCGTCAGGGGCACCGCAGTCAGACGCGCGCGCAGCGCTGCAAACCCTGCCAACGCCGCCGCGTCGATCGGGTGCACCAACCCGCGCCGGTCGAGGGGCAGATTGACCAGCAGATTCGCTCCCCGCCCCACCGATTTCAGGTACACATCGAGCAGGTTCTCGGGGCTGCGCACCTTGTCGTCTTCGTGGGCATGATAAAACCAGCCCGGGCGGATCGACACGTCGCACTCCGCCGGCAGCCATTCCGCCCCGCCGCGCTGCCCGCTGTTCAATCGCGCCGGTTCCGCATACCCCGGGTACAACCCCGCCGCGTCGATCGTCGCCCAACACGGCTCGCCGGCGATCCCCTGCTCGTTGCCCACCCAGCGCACGTCCGGCCCAGCGTCCGAAAAGATACACGCCTCGGGCTGGAGTTCCCGCACCAGGGCAATCGTCTCGTCCCAGCCGTAGTACGTCTGTGCGTCGATGGTGCGGTGTTCGCGCGCCCCGCCATAGAACCCGTCGCCGCCGTTGGCCCCGTCGAACCACACCTCGAATATCGGCCCGTACTGCGTCAGCAACTCACGCAGTTGATTGCGGTAGTAGGTCAGGTACGCGGGGCGGCCGTACTCGGCGTGGTTGCGGTCCCAGGGCGACAGATACACCCCAAAACGCAGCCCCGCCGCCGCACACGCCGCCGCGATTTCCCCCACCACATCACCTTGCCCGTTGCGCCACGCCGACGACGCCACACTGTGCTGAGTGTAGCGCGACGGCCACAGACAAAACCCGTCGTGGTGCTTGGCCGTCAAAATCAACCCGTGCATCCCCCCGCGCTGGGCGTCGGCCACGATCTGCGCCGCGTCGAACTCGGTCGGCGCGAACATGTCGGGTGTCTCGTCGCCATAGCCCCACTCGCGGTCGGTGAAGGTATTCACGGTGAAATGCAGAAACCCATAAAACTCGCGCGCATGCCACGCCTGTTGGCGGGCAGACGGCGTCGCACCATACGGCGTCACACCGGCTCGCTCGTGCATCGTCCCCTCCTCACCGCTTCCTCACGCCATTGTAGAGCGCTTTTCGCCGCAGCAGTCAGGGAAACGCCCCGCGTGCGCGCGGGGCTTCGAAGCCCAACGCCGGGTAGACCACCCGGCGTTCATCGCTGCCCACAGCCCCGACACAAAAACGCCACGCAGCGCTGCGTGGCGTCATTCCGTGTTTGGTCGGTTCTCTGCGTTCAGCGATTGGCCAGCTTCATCTGGCGGTCGATGTCGCGCTTGACATCGCGCTCGGCGATGGCTTCACGCTTGTCGTGCTGCTTCTTGCCCTTGGCGACGCCCACTTCGACCTTGACATACTGGTTGTCGAAGAATATCCGCAACGGCACAAACGTATACCCGCGCCGCGTAATCAACTGGTAGATCTCGTTGATTTCGCGTTTTTTGAGCAACAGCTTGCGCTTGCGCGTCGGCTCGTGGTTGAAGTGCGTGCCCGATTGGGTATACGGCGAGATATGCGCGTCGTACAACCACGCCTCACCGTCCTCGATGCGCGCATACGAGCCGCGCAACTGGCAACGCCCCGCACGGATCGACTTCACCTCGCTACCGGTCAGCACGACACCCGCGGTGAAGCGCTGCTCGATGAAATATTCGTGGAACGCATTGCGGTTATCAGCAATCGTCTTGCCCGACAACGCGGTTCGTTCTTTGCCCATCCTGACCCACCCTCTCTGCACCGACACACCGATGCCCGAGTAAGACGTCGCTACCCGCGGTGCTGTTGCACCCGGCTCTCGATTGTCTG
>JBJOJU010000107.1:0-5813 GCA_046046485.1 Chloroflexota bacterium
GAGACGACGATGACTCTCTTGCCGTCGAGCACCCCGGTCGCTGCCAGGTTGTCGTAGGTCCATTTCACCTTATCTGCGGTGCCCTTCCCCCCGACTTCCTGCTCGGTCATGGTCGCCGGGGTGAGGTTTTCGATGTGGGGCACTGCGTCGGTGTAGTCGGGCACTGCGGTACCGACCAGGTTGAAGCACCCGACCGGTGCGTCACAGATGACATGCACATCGGGGAGCGGGCACATGGTCCAGATCGCGGCCCAGTAGCCGCTGGTATCTGACAGGTCTCGGATAATCGTCGGTGGCATAGCGGTCTCCGCGGGCACGCCGCATTAGTCAGCGAAAAAAGCCTGCATCGCACGGTAGCGGTTGCCTTTGGTCAGCACATCACCGACGAATTCGATCGTCGCTGCCATGCCGCTGCTCAAAAAGAACGGGCGCGATGCCAGCTGGTTGGTGAAGTACATCGCCGGGATCCCGCGTTCTTTGGCGATACTGGCCAGCGGCGTCGTCCCGAACACCAGGTCCGGAGTATAGCGGTCGATGGCGGCCACGTCTTCTTCGAGTGCCTTGCGATAGACAATCTCTTGGGTGCCGTGTGCTCTCAGCCACAGCTCGTCGGGCAACACCATCGGGTCTTGACCGATGCTGGTCGATACGTAGGGCACGTGTGCGCCGGCTTCGACCAACATCCGTGCATATGCGAGCTCGGTCCCTTCGTACCCCGTCACCAACACGGTGCCCGTCAACGGTTTGGCCGCGACGATCGCCTGTGCTTTGGCACGTTCATCCTCGGCCACCTGCTGCACGAGTGCATCGTCGAGGCCCAGTGCTTTGCCTACGGCACGGATCCATGCATACGTCCCGCTGATGCCCACCGGCGCCCCGCCGATGATGGGCATACCCAAAGACCGGGCAGCGGCGATGGATTCTTTGTAAAACGGATGCAGCGACGCCATCGCGCCTGCACCGCCGGCGCGTTTGAAGTCGGCGATCGAACGCCCCGGCAGAAAAATCGTCTCGCTGACGCCCATGCGGCGCAACAGCCCGTCGATGAGCAACGGGTCAGCCGGGAAGACTTCGCCCAACAGCACGACACTTTTTGCGTCGCTCTCGACTGGGCGGGTCGCCAGACGATTGAGCAGCGCTGCCACTGCGATATCTTTGGCTTCGGGGTGCGAGTGAATCGCATATGCCGGCACACGCACCAGCACCACGTCTGCCTCACCGATTTTCTTGGGCAGGAGCTCTTCGGGCATCCCCGCGGTCTCAGCCACACACAGCGACACGACGGGGATGAGCTGGACGCCCGGTTCGCGGGCAGCGACGTCGATGGCGGCACGGGTCACCTCGACGACCTGCCCGCTCATCAATTCGGCCGTCCCCAGTTGCGGGGCCACGATCGACTTGCTCGCGCCATAAAAATGTGTCACGAAGGTCAGCCCATAGAGGCAGCCCGTGTCGGTCGCCATCACCGGGTGTGACCCCTCGAGGCGCGTCAATATCCGCAATGACCCGAAAGCCGGACACATCGACTGGGGGTGTAGTTTGCAGGGCGAGCTCGATGCGTTCCCCTGTTGCAAAGCGATTGTTTCGGCCATTGGGCCCTCTTCTGTACTGCAGAGACAACACTACGTGACGCGCAAATAAGAGGCTCACGCCTCTTATTTACCGGATATTTGACTATTCGTCTTTCGCCGCGGCTGCCGGATCCGTGCGCAGATAGGCGCCGGTGGCCTGTTTGTTGGTGAAGTACGCTGCGACGATGAAACCGGTGATGACCAGTGCCAACGGCACAAAACACAGCAACAACCCCGATGTCGATGGACCCATGATGGTGCTCCTCTCACTGTATCGCTACAAGTGTCGCCACTTGAAAGCCACGAATCTCAGTCCGTTTCGCTGGCCTTGGCCGCATGCGACGGCATAATCAGCTCGCGCATTTTGGCTGGGTCGAACCGGAAGTTGGCGACCAAATCCATCACGTGCTGGAAGTGATGCGCCGGTATCGTCACAAACAACTCACCCGGCAAGAGTTTGTTGTGCATCCGCCCGCCGCCGTCGCCGGTGGCAAAGACGCTGTTGCGATGATTCATCGGGGTCGCGAAAATCGACGCACACGCCGATGGTCCCACTTCGCCGATGGGGAAGGTCCCCTCGCGCACCGATGCTGCACCCGCCAATTGCATCGCATGCAGGGCATCGGTGACACAGATAACCGAATCAATCTGGACACCCGCCGGCACATCGTTCAATGGTGCGGCCGCCAGTGCGACGATGCTCCCGTCGGGCAGGCGTTCGCTCTGTGCTTTGTTCTTTTTCGCCGCTTCAGGGGTGAAAAAGCCCTGCGCCATCGTCAGATATTCGCCGTCGGTGATGAGTTTCTGGGCATTGGGCAACAACCCGAGGTGCCACAGTCCGACATAGCAGTCGTGGTGGTTGGCGTCGACATAGATCCGTTTGCCGCTCTCGGCTTCCTTGACAATGCCGCAGGCGACGACCTGCACCGGTTCGTAGCCGGCTGGGATCGCGTCGCGACAGTAGGTAATCGCCACGGGTGGGCGTTTGACCTTCAGGACGTCGACGAGGACGTGATGGAGTGCGAGTGGATCGACCGTTGTCTGCATAGCGCTGCCCTCTTTCACCGATACGAAGGTGCGTCCATCTCACGCAAGTCGACATAATTGAAATCTTGGCCCGAGCGCCGCAGTGCCGACAAAAAGGCGGCTTTGCTGTCGAGTTCGTCGACCGTCCCAATCCGGATTTCGACGGCGCCGGCGGTCACGGTGACCCCCTCGCGTTCGTCGCGGCTCAGGTCGGTCACATAGATCCCGATCGATTCCATCACGTGCTTCACCTTGAGCTGCACCGGGTCGTCGGTCTGCACCTGGGGGATGAACGCGGGGCTCAGTGACAAGGTCGGAATCGATTTCTTGGCGTTGCCAGTGCCGGCGAAGAGCTCGTCGGCGCTCGCCGAATCGGGGCGACCATCGGGTTCTTCGGCGCCGAACACCCGGAGGAACTCGTCGTACTCGAGGGCCGTGTAGTCGTCGCACGGCGGAATTTCGTTGTGGGCGATCCGTGCTGCCAGATCGGCAAAAATCGTGTCGAACTGCTCGTCTTCGAGGGCCAGGCGGCAGGCGTCTGCGAGTTCACGCACCTTGCGGCTGAGCGGTATCCGGGCCAGAATGGGTAAACCGACCGCGCGTGCGTACTGGTCCGCCGTGTCGCTGCCGTCGTCGCGGTTGACGATCAATCCCAACACCGATGTCGTGCCGCCCATGCTGCGGAAGTAGGCCGCAGCTTTGGCGATATTGTTGGCAGCGTAGAGCGACTGCCGATCATGGCCGACGACGATGATGACCTGCTCGGCCAGCGAGCGCGCCAGTGGGGTAGCAAACCCGCCGCAGACGACGTCGCCCAAGAAGTCCATCACCACATAGTCGAGGTTCCACTTGCTCAGCCCGAGCCCTTCGAGGGTTTTGAACCCCGAAGAAATCCCCTGGCCGCCGCACCCACGGCCCACCTCTGGGCCACCGAGCTCGCAGCCATACAGCACCGAACCGGGTCGGAGCTGGCTGCGGAAAATCACGTCGCCGACGCTCAATTCGTCTTCGCGACCTTGTTCCTTGAAAATCCGCCACTGCTCACCGAGGGTGGGCAGTGAATGTCCGCCGAAGACCGTGTTGCACGAGTCGTGCTTGGGGTCACAGCCGAGTTGGAGGACACGGTGGCCGTCAAACGTGAGTTTCGCGGTCAGGTTCGAGGTGAAAAAGCTCTTGCCCATGCCGCCTTTGCCATAGATCGCCAACATACGTGGAGCCATCAGACTACTCCTTCTGCACCGGTCTCCCAGCGGATGACCATCTTGAGGCAATCGGGATCAAACAATGCGGTCCGATACTGGTTCGGCGCGTCAGCGACGGAGATTTCGTGGGTCAGGAGGTCAGCGACCTCGAGCGTCCCAGCTGCAATCATGTCGCGGCAGCGTTGCAGGTCGCCCGGTGCCCACTCTTTCGAGGTCAGCAGTCGCGCCTGTTTGAGGAAGAGCGGCATATACGGCAAGGTAATCTGGTCGTAGTAGCCGAGTAAAACAATCGTCCCGTTGGGTGCCAGTGCGCTGATTGCACCTGCTGCTGCAGCCATGTGGCCGGTCGCTTCGATAACGACCGCACATTCACTGACCCCATGGGCAGCCAGTGTGGTCGAGCTGGTGTCGTAGATTTCGGCGGCTTTCGCATGCAGGAGGCGTCCTGCGTGGGTGTCGCAGACGACGACGTGCGCGCCGCGGGCCGTCGCGATGCGGGCAGCGAGCTGACCGACAGGCCCTTGCCCAAGCACCAAGACCTTCTTGCCGGCGATGTCACCGGCGATGTCGACCCCGTGCAATGCCGTGGCGGCGAGCGCCAGCATGACACCGGCACGTGGGTCAACGCCATCGAGGGTGACCACCCGGTTGCCGTCGGCGTGCAGCATTGCCGCCTGTCCGCCCCAGGCGGGGTTAACACCGTCATAGCAACGTGCGCCACCGACATAGACATCACGGCCGATTAAGCCTGCCGGTGCATCTGGCCCAGCTGCAATCACCGTCCCCACGGTCTCGTAGCCGGGGATAACGGGGAACTGCAGCATCGGGTGGGGCATCTGGCCGGCATAGAGCATACGCTCGGTGCCTGCCGAAATAGCCGTGTAGCGCGTCTGGATGGTCACATCCGCAGCGAGTGGCGCAGTGAGGGCGACGGCGCGCAATTCGACGCGTTCAGCAGCAGGGAGCACAATGGCGCGGGTTGTCGTCATATCAAGCTCCTTTCTGCTGGAGGCGGCGCTGTTTGCCCGCCATGATGCCGCGACGAATGAACTGAGCGCAATTAATCAGATACGTCGAGTAGGCGAATAACATCACCGCCATGACCGCGTTATCATCCCAGCCCAAGAGCTTGACGACGAAGTACGCATTGTGCGTCACGATGGCGACGGCGTTGCCGACATCCTCCCAAAAGAATTCTTTGGCCAGAAAAAAGTGACCGTAGATCTCTTTCTCCCAGATCATCCCGGTGATGGTAATCGCCCAGAGCAGGGTGATTTTCACGATGATGCTGGTCGTGGCGATGTCGTAGCCACTGTGGGTGCGCCAGGCTTGGTAGACGAGGAAGGCACTGACGAGGAATGCGATGAATTGCGTCGGTGCCAAGATCGCTTGGACGGTGGTCAAAATGCTCCGGTCGCGGCGGGCGAGTTGGTCGGCGGTGTATTGGATCGTCATCAGCAGCCTATAACGGTGTCGGTGTGCCTTGATTATAGGGGGACGTTCCCACGACGCCGGCCGTGCAAAAGATACGCATTCCCTCTATCTCTTAGGAGCGAATTCCGATCGCCGACGCAACCATACACCAGACAAAAATCATCACACCGCTGGCGTTGTAGAAAATCGCCCGGGCGCGCGGGTCGGTCATATGCAGGAACTTGCGTTGGGTCGGAATCTGGCCGAGCAGCAACACAAACATGATCCCCGCCGACACCACATTGCCGGTCCCGAGCATGTACAACGTCGCGCAGAACAATGCTGCGTTGATGGTGATCACCGCACTCATGGCTGCCCAGTCGGCACCCATCTGCGCCGGGATCGATTTGATGCCCATTTGGCGATCGCCTTCGATGCTTTTGAAATCGTTGATGGTCATGATGCCGTGTGCGCCGAACGAAAAGAGGGCTGCCAAGACAATGCTGCCGGTCAGATTGGTCTGGCCAGCGACATAGAACGACATGGCTCCGGCGATCCACGGTAGACCTTCGTACGAAATCGACACCAGGCCGTTGCCGAT
>JBJOJU010000286.1:0-3296 GCA_046046485.1 Chloroflexota bacterium
TCGCCCGTCGCCGGGCAGCGGGCGAAGCGTAGCGCGATCGAGCGCGAGGAGCACCCATGTACGACCCGCTGGCGATGCAGGTCCTCAGTATCAACGTCGCCCAACCGCAGGCGATTGCGCACGGAAACAGCCTGACGACGACGGGTATCTACAAACGTCCCGTGCGCGGCCCCGTCATGATCGACCGCGACGGGCTCGCCGGCGACACCATCGTCGACACCGTCAATCACGGCGGCCCAGACCAAGCCGTTTACCTGTATGGTCGTGATGACTATGATTGGTGGGAAGAAAAACTGCAGCGGCCGCTTGCCAACGGTGTATTCGGCGAAAACATCACGGTCCAGTGGATGACATGCGAGCGCTTCGCCATCGGTGATCGGCTCCAGATCGGCGCGACCGTCCTCGAAGTGTCCTGCCCACGCATCCCGTGTCACAAGCTCTCGACCGTCATGGCAGACGCGCAGTTTGCGAAAACGTTCCGGCGCGCAGCGCGCCCCGGTATCTACTGCCGCGTCGTGACACCAGGACGGATCGCGGTCGACGATCCGCTGGTGCACGAGCCGTATACGGGCGACCGCATCACGATCCGCGAGAGTTTCGCGGTGTTCTCCGACAAATCGAGCGTCGACCGCGCCACCATCGAGCGCTTTCTCGCGGCACCCATCGATGCCCGCGCGCGGGGCTGGTTGACGGCTGCGCTGGCGAAAACGCAGTGACACGACACGGGTCGGGCTATCGAACGAAAGACTGACATGCAGCTGACGAGCATCAACATCGGTCGTGAACAACCAATCGCCAACGGGAAAAAGACCGGGACATCGGGAATCTACAAAGAACCCCAGGATGGCCCGGTGCGCATCGGTGCACTCGGGCTCGCCGACGACGCCGTCATCGACACCGATAACCACGGAGGCGTCGACCAGGCGGTGTATCTCTACGGCGAGCCGGATTACGCCTGGTGGAGTGCGCACCTCGGGCAGCCACTCACAGCCGGCACGTTCGGTGAAAATCTGACCATCGCCGGGCTCGAGAGCAGTGCCTGTGCAATCGGCGACCGCTTCGCCATCGGGACAGTGCTGCTCGAGGTGACCGCCCCGCGCATCCCCTGTACGACGCTCAACGCGCGCATGGGCGATGTAACATTCGTCAAGCGTTTCCGCGTTGCTGAACGACCCGGGCTCTATTGTCGTGTCTTGATCCCCGGCGTTCTCACGGTCGGTATGCCGGTCGCATACCAAACTGCGAGTGGCGCACACATCCCGATCGTCGAAGCGTTACAGTTTTTCTATGAACGCACTCGCCACGACGTTCCAACCATTCGGCGCTTCCTTGCAGCACCGATCGACATCCGATCGCGGCGCGAGCTCACCGCCGAATACCTCGCGCTCACAGCAGACTGACCGACATACGAGCGGGCGGGGGATTGCTATACTACCCAGAGTCACACACGAGAGGTGCGTCCATGGGCTTACTGCAAGAAATCTTGACACACAACGCAGAGTACGTCGCTAATCGTGCGTACGAATCACTGCAGACCGATAAATTCCCCGACAAGGGCTTGGCGATTCTGGCCTGCATGGATGCTCGTCTCGTCGAGCTGTTGCCGCAGGCACTGGGGATCCGCAACGGCGATGCCAAGGTCATTAAAAACGCCGGTGCGTTGGTGACCGCACCGTGGGGGTCGGTGATGCGCAGCCTGCTAGTCGCCGTCTACGCCCTACGCGCCGAAGAAATCTGCGTCATCGCCCACTACGACTGCGGCATGAATGTCATCGACCCGGCGGCGATTCTCCACGAGGCGAAACAGCGCGGGATTTCTGACGACGTCATTCGCACGCTGCGGGTGTCGGGGATCGACCTCGACGGCTTCCTCAAAGGCTTCGCCAATGTCGAAGACAGCGTGCAGAACACCTGCCAGATTATCCGTCAACATCCGTTGTTGCCCCGCGACGTGCCGGTACACGGACTGATCATCGACCCGCTCACCGGTCGGCTCGACAAGATCGTCGACGGCTACGAGGTGATGCGCCGCGAGGAGCTGGAATAGGTCGCGATGACACGCTATACGACCGCCAAAAAAACCATCTATACGACCACCAAGAAGCTCGGCGAAGGTGGGGAGGGTGCGGTCTATGACCTCGCCGGCCATCCGGATCTGGTGGCGAAAATCTATCACCCGCATCGCCTCAACCCAGCGCTGGCGGCGAAAGTCGTCGCGATGACCAAGAATCCGCCAGAAGACGCGACGCGGATACCCCTCAAACACGTCTCGATTGCATGGCCCATCGACGCCCTCTACGCGGGTACGCAGTTTGTGGGCTATACGATGCCCAAACTCAAGAAATCAGACGATCTCTATGATCTCTTGCAGCCGCAGCAACGTGCCAAACAGCACGGCAGCCTGAATCACCGCCATCTCTACCGCACCGCACACAATCTGGCCATCGCGATCGACGCGATCCACCGCAAGGGGTACGTCGTCGGCGACGTGAATTTCAAGAATGCGTTGTTCAACGACGACGCGTTGATTACGATGGTCGACTGCGACTCGATGCAGGTGACCGACAGCAGTGGGGTGGTGCATCGGTGTCTGGTGGGCGTGCCCGAGTATACGTCGCCCGAGCTGCAGGGGGCAGATTTTGCACGGGTAAACCGCACAGCCGACCACGATGCCTTCGGCTTGGCGGTGTTGATTTTCCAACTGCTGATGCAAGGGTTTCATCCGTTCGCTGGGCGCCCACAGCCAGGTGCGCCCGACGTCGAGCAGGCACACATCTACTGCATCACGCACAACATTTTCCCGTATCTCGAAAACCAGCCCTTCACCCCCCCACCCGCTGCGCCGTCGTTGCTCTGTCTCCCGGTGTTGGTCCGCAACCTGTTCGAACGAGCGTTTGTACGCAACGGTCAGCAACCTGCTCCGCGCCCGACCCCGAAAGAGTGGGCATCGGTGTTGGCGATGGTCGAATCACGACTGACGCCGTGCCCGGTTGACAACGATCACTGGTACCCCAGCGACGGCTTCTGTGTCATCTGCGAGGTCGACTACAACGTCGGTAAACGAATGCGCAGCGGCCCCAAACCGAGTGCCACCATCCAGCAACAAGCACCGCTCAGCCAACCCAATACGAGCACCACCGCGGCGATGCGCCCGGCTCCGGTGTCGACGCCTCAGCCAGCGGTTCCATCGCCAAAACCCGTGCAAGCCCGCAGTGCACCGCAGCCAGCGACCAGCCCCAGGCAACCGGCCCCCACGCCCACGCAACCCACATCCACCCCGACGCAGCCGGCAACTG
>JBJOJU010000300.1:0-14585 GCA_046046485.1 Chloroflexota bacterium
CCCCCGCACGCACCAATGCTTCCATCGCCCGTGCGACTTCGACGTTTTGGGGGAAGGGCAAGCCGTGGGCGATGACGGTGCTCTCGAGGGCGACCATGGGCTGTTGGGCAGCGAGGGCGGCAGCGATGGCTGCGGGGGTTTCAATGTGCATGGGTACTCTCTGTCGGAATGGACTGTGCTGTATTATCCGTCATCACGCCGGGCATGTCAGACACAAAAGCCCTGCACCGATCGGTGCAGAGCCTTTTCGCCGGAACCTGATACTACAGGGTCGACAAAATCTCGGGGCCGTGCTCGCGGATGGCGATGGTGTGCTCGAATTGCGCCGACAACGAACGGTCGGCGGTGCGCACGGTCCAGCCGTCGCTGCGGTCGAGCACCGTGCGGTGGCCGCCAATGTTGATCATCGGCTCGACGGTGAAGATCATGCCCGCTTTGATGACGGGGCCGGTACCCGCCTTGGCGGCGTGGTAGATGGTCGGTTCGTCGTGCAAGACGCGGTGGATCCCGTGGCCGGTGTATTCGCGCACGACGCTGTAGCCGTTGGCTTCGGCGTGGCTCTGGATCGCCGCACCGATGTCGCCGAGGCGGTTGCCCGGTTGCGCGGCGGCGATGCCCCGTTCCATGCACTCGCGGGTGACGTCGAGCAGCCGCTGCGCTTTTTCGCTGATGGTGCCCACCGGCAGCGTGATACAGGCATCACCGTACCAGCCGTCGACGATGACGCCGATGTCGAGGCCGATGATGTCGCCCTCGTTGAGGGGCGTGGCGTTGGGGATGCCGTGGCAGATGACGCTGTTGACGGCCACGCACACGGTATTGGGAAAGCCGTTGTAGCCCTTGTAGGCGGGCAATGCGCCGTGTTTGATGATATATGCCTCTGCGGCTTTGTCGAGGGCGAGGGTGGTCACACCGGGTGCGACCATGGGCGCCACATGGGCAAAGGTCTGGGCGACGAGTCGGTTGGCTTTGCGCATCGCTTCGATGGCTTTGGGGGGGTGTATCAGGGCCATGGTGTTCCTCTCACTCTCGTGACATTATAGGCGAGGTGAGGGTGAGGTGTCGGATTGGGTGCGTGTAACAGATTTCATGACATACCGCTGGTGTACATTTCCCGTGTACGATAGTGTGTGTGTTTTTTTGTATGTGTGTTGAAAAATTTCATATGCGGGTGCGTCGATCCACAGTAAGGTTGGAAAATGCAGCTTCTCCAGCGGTGGGGATGGGTGGTGTGGGTCTTGTGTGCAGTGTTCGGTGCACATTGGTCATTTGGTGCAGCGAATCAGCAAAATCGGCAAATCGGTGGCAGCGACGGCTTGGTGGTGGCAGGATTTTGGGAACCAGAAATTATCCAACAGCGCGCGGTGCGGTGGACACAGGCACGTGCACAGATTCGCCTGCTACAACCAGCGCGCGGTTTGTCTGTCGTGACACTGCAGGTGCTGAACGGGTACCCACCGGATGCACCGACACCACGTCTGACGGTCCAATGGGCGGGAGCGGTACCGATCGCAGCAGACATTGGTGCAACAAACGGTCGCATGCGTGCACTCTCGATACTGGTACAGCAGGCAGCGACGCCGTTGTGGTACCAGCCAATCGAGCTGACGACAACGACACAGCAGTTAGGTGCGGACCCACGTGCGCTCGGGGTCATTGCCAGCGCGGTGTCGTTGCGACCAACGACCCTGAGCGGGGTGGGTACCGCTTGGGTGCATGCATTGCTGATCGGATTGATCGCCGCGTGTCTAGCCCAGGTCGCTGCCGTCGTGATGCGTCGCCGTATCTGGCGCGTCGTCGCCGTGGTCGTGCCGTGTGTAGCGTTGTGCGCAGCAGGGTTCATCGACCCATGGGGGACACTGCCGTTTTTGTGGCTGGGAGCGGTCATCGCCGTCGCTGCGGTGGTGTGGTACGCGGTCGTGTCGGCGTGGCGTTCGGCAGATGAGCAGATCGATGGCCGCCACATCGTGACAATCAGTGTGGCGGGGTGGTGGGTGCTGGTTGCAATCCAGTCGATCCAAGCTGCGGCAGGTCTCGAAAACGGGGTGCGGGCGTCACAACTCTGGCTGGCGTTGATTCAAGTCGGTGCGATTGTCGTGCTCTGGCGTCTGCGTCGGCGGTCGGCGACGGATTGGCGCGACACGCTGGCGATCGCGCTCGCTGTCGGTGCCGTGGCGATTACCATCGAAGGGTGGTGGTATGCACTCGGACGCGACGGGACCGATTTCTGGATTTTGTTTCGCGGGGTACGCACCTGGGCACGGGGTGGCTCGCTCTACGACATGCAGGCCGTTGTGACCAATCATGTGGGTGCGGTGTTCAAAGTCCCACCGTGGTACGCAGTCTTTTTTGTCCCATTTGTCGAGTTCGATGGCCGGCAGGTCTTGCTGGTCTACAAATTCCTCAGCATGGGGCTTTTTCTGATGGTCATCGGGTACTGGTGGTGGACGGTGCGGCCACCGCTGCGGTGGGGTCTGCTGGTAGTGACGACGGTATTGGCGTTTCGACCGGTACTCGATACGATTGCCAACGGCCAAATCGATATCATTTTGCTGGCGTGTCTCCTGGCTGCATACACACTCGTGCGACGTCGCTTCCCGTTTGCCGCAGGGGTTTTCATCGCGCTGGCGACGATGTTGAAGATATACCCGGTGCTCATCGTGGCGTTTTTTGTGATGAAAAAAGAATGGCGTGCGGTCATCGGCACGTTGTGCGGGCTAGTGGCAATCAACGCCCTGGCGGTGCTGCTGATGGGCTGGGAACCACACCGGCAGTACGTTTTTGACGTCTTGCCGCGCATCGGCGGGACGACCTCGTGGATCGAAAACCAGACTATCGCCGGCTTTCTGGCACGCCTGGTCGATACCCCGTTCGCGGCACACGTGTTGGTGCAGACGCCGGTGTATCTGGCTGCGATGCTCGTGTCGACGCTCGTCATCGCGGTGGTCTGTCTGATTGCCCTGCGCAGCTACCCGCGCGATAGTACCGTGTCTGCGCTGCAGTACGGTATGTTTGTCGTGGTATTGGTGTGTGCGGTGCCTGCTGCCTGGGTGCACTACCAGACGGTGTTGGTTGCCGTGGTGTTGTGGCTCGCCGAACACCTCAGGACCCGGCGACTGTCGGTATGTGCGGCGTACGTGACCGCGACGGCGCTCGCGGTGCTGGGTTTTGGTAACCAGTGGAGCTTCCACAGTCGGGCAGACTACGGCGTGTTGACGACTGCGGGTGTATCGTACAAGTTGTACGCACTGCTGGTGTTGCTGGGCGTGTTGGGGTGGCTGGTGATCCAGTCGCCGCCGGTGTCGCACGCCGAACCCGAGCTGCTGGTGCGTGGTGTGGAACCGGACGGGCAGGCGGATCCCGCCTAGCGGTCAGAAGCCGTGCCTGTGTGTTCGGGGAGCACGCGGTCGCGCCAGCGCAAGATCGGTGCTTCGATCACGCGATAACTGAGTGTGGCGGTGCCCCAGGTCGCCGCCAGGTAGACGACGGCGAGGGCGCTGAGCTCGTACCAACTCTGGGCTGGCCCGTACCAACGACTGAGGAGTTGTTGGAAGAGTTGGTGGTACAGGTACGCGGAAAAACTCACCAGCGCCAGGTGACTGACGAGACGGTCGAGCGTACGGGAGCCGGTGGATTCGAGCTGCGCCAGGGCGGGGATGGTCAGCGCGGCCCCTAGGGGCATCAGTGTGTTGGCAGCCAGCATAGCCGCCAGGTACCAGCGGCTCTGGTCGACGAGCATCAGGTAGCCGAGCGCACACAGAAAAACCCCGGCGATGAGCCCGTTGCGCTGCAGCGCCTGGTAGCGCGCCGGGGCAGCGACGCGGATGGATTGGATGAGCATGCCCCAGATCATCGAGTCGAGGCGCGCGACACTGTTGATCTGCAGGTTTTCCCACTGCGCAGCGGGTACGACGGCCATTGCGACGCAGCGACCCACCACCGTCAGCACCCCGAAGCCGATCAGCGCCCGCTGAAACGCGGCGCTGCTGCGGTCGCGCCGCACGGTGTACCAGAGGACCAGCGGGAAGAGCAGATAGAAGAGTTCTTCGGTGGCCAGACTCCACCAAAACGTCAGCTCGGTCGACACCGCTGCGGGGTCGATCGACCCCACGAACAGCACGCTACGCAGAAAATCCCCCAGCACCGCCGGCGGCGCACACAGCCAGATGACCACGGCCGAGACATACGCCGCGGGCAGCGTGCGGGTCCAGCGGCGCTGCCAAAAGCGGACGACGTGCGGTATAGCGGCAAAAGCGCTCGTGTTGCGCAGCATGATGCCGCCGATGAGGTAGCCGCTGAGCGCAAAAAAGATGTCGACGCCCAGTGCGCCGAAGTGGAGCGGGATGCGGCTACTGTCAGGGTCGGTGACCCACGCCGGGAACAACAACGGCCGGAAGTGGGCGACGATGACGAACAGCACCGCGCATGCCCGCAAGACGTCGAGCCCGAACCGGCGCCCGGTGTGCACTGCTGCCACCGGGGTGGGTGCCTTGCGCCGCAGCGCCAATAGTGCCAAGACGCCGACCAGCACAAGGCGGGTCGGGCGGTCGAGCCAGAGCGTCGTGTGCGCATCCCCGGTGGCGACCGACTGGGCGAGCGACACGACGAGCAGCAGCGCGCCGATGCCATAGGCTGCCCAACCGAGCCAGCCGGCCCGACTCGCCCACCAGGCGCACACGGCCAGCAGGGCAAAAAACTCGAGCGCGCGGACGACGTTGGCCGGCCGCACGTCGCCGGTCGAAGCGAAGTGGGCGTCGCTGAGGATGACGCTCAGTAGCCGGCTGTCGCCGGCGACGCTGCGGGTTTCGCTGCGGTAGCTGAGTGTCGGTGCCGAGGCGGCTGCCGGCACGAGGAGTTGGACGCGGCGCCATTCGGGCAGCGCAGCCAGGGTCATCGGGGTCGTGCCGGCGGTCGTCGTGACCGTCAGGGGGCCGCCCGGGGCCGCGTGCCAGCGCCATGCAAGCACCCGCTGGCGAGCAGCGGGGAAGGCCGGTAGTGCAATCTGGGCGCTGTCGCCCAGCCAGACGCCGTCGGCATCGGCACCGAGGCCGCCGCTGAGCACGCGTGAGTCGGCGAGGTCGAGTGCGCGAGCGGCGGGGGCCTGCCAGAGAAGCCAGCCGACGACCAGGGCGGCACACAGGGCCGTCCCCCAGACGAAGCGGGCGGGTCGGCGTTGTGTGGGGGCGGTGCTGGCGGGTAGTGTCTGCATCGGGCGGCGGGCTTTCGGTAGTGGATCGGCTTCGGTGGGAGTGGCGCGTGTGCCGCCGCACGGGTCAGTGTGGTCGCTCGAAGTACCAAATCGCCGCGACGACGGCGGCGGCGAGTGCACCGCCGGCCACGTAGGCGTCGCTGCCGGTGCTGGTGGCGATATACGAGGCACAGACGCCGCCCACCCCGGCGAGCAGGTAGCAGGTGAGCACCGCTTCGCGGCGGGTCATGCCACGAGCGACGAGCCGGTGCGAGACATGGTCTTTGCCGGGGGTGGTGAGCGGGTTGACCCCGCGGCGCAGCCGCGACACGGTCACCAGCGTAGTGTCGAGCAGGGGGAAGGCCAGCACGGCCAGCGGAATCATCCAGGTAATCGCCGTCGTATTGGCCGGGAAGCGCAGCTTGATGCCGATGACCGCCAGCACCATCCCGATGAAGAGCGAGCCGGTGTCGCCCATAAATATCGAGGCCGGGTTGAAGTTGTAGCGCAGGAAGCCGAGACAGGCACCGATGAGCCCTGCCGCCAACGCGCTGACGAGTACCTGGCCGCTCTGGGCAGCGAGCAGCAAGAAAAAGACGCCGCAGACCGTGGCGACGCCGCTCGATAGCCCGTCCATGTTGTCGAGCAGATTCATGGCATTGGTGATGCCCACGACCCAGACGATGGTCACGGCGGCGTTGAGCCAGGCAGCGGCAAAAAGCTGGATCGACACACCGGCGTAGACCAAGAGGCACGCAGCGGCGAGTTGGCCCAGGAGTTTCGGGTAGGCGTGCAGCGTCCAGCGGTCGTCGGCTAACCCACACGCCGACACCAGCGTCGCCGCTGCCACGATGGCGATGAGTTCGCGCACATAGGCACGGTCGCCCAAGACGAGCAACGCACCGACGCAGCCCAGATAGATGGCCACCCCGCCCAGCAGCGGGACCGGGGTGCTGTGGATCTTGCGTGCAGCGGGTGCATCGACCGTGCCGGTGCGCACCGCCAGCCAGCGAGCCAGTGGGGTGGTGGCGATCGAGACGACGAAGGCACAGACAAGGATGGCGAGGGTGGTCGTCATTTGTTAAAAAATACTCACTGCAGGAGACGACAACGATGATGAGAATATTATAGAATGCAATGCAGGCGGGCGACTCCGTCCCGGTAGGAGGCATCATGACCACGGCACGTGAATATCTTGCACCACTGATTACTGCCTACCACACCGCGTTGGCAGGGCTCCCGGTGGCGCAGCAGGCGGCGGTCCAGTGCAGCATCGGGATCGAGGTCTCAGACAGCCACGAACGTTGGCAATTGACCGCCGACGGTGCCGAGGTGACGGTCACCGAGGGCATCGCCGAAGTGGTCGACTTTCGCGTCTACGCCAATAAAGCCCGCATCGAACAATTCATCAACGACAACGGCATCAGTTTTCTATTGCGCCCGATCACGACGGGGCGCATTGTGCCCTTCAAAGCCTTGCGGGGCACCTTGCGCCTGGCGCTGACCGAGGGCGACGAGTACAAAATCGTCTTCGGTGGCGCGGCCGCCCCCGAGGCAATCATGCGCATGAAGCAACAAGACGCCATCGGGTTGCTGACCGGCACCCTCAACGCCCAAGCGGCGGTCTTTTCGGGGCGCATCCGCATCGACGGCGGAATGTCGTTCTTGATGAGCCTCGAGCGCTTTGTCTAGCGAAAACGCGCCCCCGGCGCCTCCGGCACCAGCCGGGGGCGCTTTTCTGTGGCCTAGACGACCCTGATGGCCGTGACGACGTTCATCAAGAAGGTCACCTGCACCGCTACACCGGCTGCCAACACCCCTGTGACGGCCTCGGGGCCGATGCGGGTGCTGCGGGCGGTCGCTTCGTTGCTGAGCTGGTAGGTCACATCGAGCATCAGGGTGCCGTGGATGCTGACTTGTTGGACGGCGAGGACGACGCCGTCGCGGGTACCGGAAAGAAACATCAGTGCCTCATTCGTGTCGGAGCGGGATCCCGAGAAAATATTGCAGTGCGTGTGCCACCGCGCCGTCTTCGGCGAGTGGCCCGACCCAGTTCGCAGCGGCGCGCACGGCGTCGGTGGCGTTGGCGGGGGCGATTCCGATGCGGGCCGCCGCGACCATGGCGTGGTCGGCTTCGGCGTCGCCGCAGGCGAGGATGTGCTGCCAATCCCAGCCGTGTTGGGCCGCCCACCAGGCGAGCATTTGCTCTTTGGTGGCGTCGACCGCCGTGATGACCGCGTCGTCGAGTACGCCCTGGCGGGTGTAGTGGACGGCGATGCGCAGGGGCAGGTGGGCGATCGCCGCCTGCAGGGCAATCACCTGTTCGGCGCCGGCGACGATGACGCGCGAGACGACGTGCTGGGCGGCGATAGCACGGGCGCTGGGCGCCGGTTTGGCGACGATATCGTGGTGGAAGAGCGAGAGTTCGCTGCGGGCGCCGGCGGTGGCGTAGTTGCGACCGTCACTGGTCATCAGGAGTGGGATACCCAACGCATCGGCCGCACTCGCCAGCGCGTGCATGTGGTCGGCGGCGATGGCGATGCGCTTGACGCAGACGCCGGCTGCGTCGTAGGCGGTGGCACCGCCTTCGCAGATGAGGGGTACCGCGAGACCCAACAGATCGGCGATTTCTTTGGCCGAGTCGTACTTGCGCACCGTCGCCAACACGACCTGGTAGCCGGCGGCGTGCGCCTGCTGGACAGCGTGCCGATTGGCAGCGGGCAATGCCCCGCGCCAGATGAGCGTGCCGTCGATGTCGCTGGCGATGAGCCGGATGGCGCGCTGACTCACACGCCGCCCCATTCGCCCGGTTGTTCGACGCCGTAGCCCTGTTGGCGCAGCCCCGCGATCACGTCGTCGCCGTGACTGCGTTCGCGCACTTCGAGGATGAGCTCGACGCCCACCCGGTCGATGGGCACCATCCACGTCGCCCGGCGGTGAAAGACGTCGACCACGTTGGCGCCCAGATCGGCCACGGTGCGCAGCAGCGGCGCCAGGTTGCCCGGGCGGTCGGGGATGAGGACGCGCAGCATCAGGTAACGCCCCTGTTTGACCAGCGTCTGTTCGATGACCCGTGCCAAAAAGTTGGCATCGATGTTGCCGCCGCACAGCACATTGCACACCACGTCGCTCGGGCCGAGCGGGATGTGCCCGGCCAACAACGCCGCCAGACCCGCGGCGCCTGCCCCTTCGACGACCAGGTGCATCGCCTGGGCGGCGTGGGTGATGGCGGCGGCGATTTGTTCGTCGTCGACGGTGACCACGGTGTCGACCAGGTCGCGGATGATGGGCAGCGTCAGGTCACCCGGTTGCTTGACGGCGATGCCGTCGGCGATGGTGCGCACCGCGTCGACGCGCACGGGGGTACCCGCCGCCAACGAGGGTCGGACCGCGTCGCAGCCGGCTGCCTGGACGCCGACGATGCGAGCCTTCGAGCCTAACGCCCGCAGCGCCGCAGCGATGCCGCTGATGAGGCCGCCACCGCCGATGGGCACCACGACCACGGTCGCCTCGGCCAGAGCGGCGTGGATCTCGAGGCCGATGGTGCCTTGGCCGGCGATGACGTTTTCGTCGTTGAATGCGTGGATAAAGGTCAGATTGCGCTCGGCCTGCAAGGCACGTGCGGTGACCCCGGCGTCGTCGAAGGTGGCCCCGGCCAACACCACCTCGGCACCCATGCCACGGGTGGCGGTGACTTTGGTGAGCGGGGCGTGCACGGGCATGACGATGGTGGCTGGCACGCCGTAGAGCTGGGCGGCGAGGGCGACGCCTTGGGCGTGGTTGCCGGCCGAATTGGTGACCACGCCACGAGCGCGGGCGTCGTCACTGAGCATGCGGATGGCGTTGTACGCGCCGCGCACCTTGAACGACCCCGAGCGCTGCAGTGATTCTGCTTTGTGGAGCACGCGCGCACCGAGCCGCTTGCTCAGCGTGTCGTCGGGGATGAGCGGCGTGGCGAATATCACGCCCTGCAGCGCTTGCTGCGCGGCTTGGATCTGCGCGAGGGTGACGGTCATCAGCGTGCCCCTTTGTCGGTCAATTTTTCGTGCAGATTGGCGGCGCGGGCGGCCAGGATCTGGAACTTTTTGGCGGTCTGAGCGTTGCCCACGTCGGTCGCTGCGGCCATGATGACCCCGCAAGCCGTCTGCAAGCGCTGGAGCTGGGCTTTGTCGCCGGCGAGGTGGCGCTCAGTGATCGAGCGTTCGAGGTAGGCGTAGAGCTGTTCGTAATCCATCACGTCCTCCGCGGGTCGGCTGCCGATCTGTACGCATTATAGAGGGCGGAAAGGAGAGCGGAGAGAATAGAGAGGAGAGAGGAGAGGGTAGGGTTTATTGACCCACGGCGTGCCGTGGGTTAGAGAGGGTAGCCCCACAGCCTGCTGTGGGGTAGGATAGGGCAGAAAACGCGGCGGGGATGCGTTTTCGCACCGCCGCTGGTGCAGGTGGCCGCGGGCCAGGGAGGGTGCGCGCGCGGGAGCGCCGAAAACGGCCGCCCCCGCGTTTTCACCGTATGAAAAAACTACGCAGGCAGCGTCACAAAGCGCTGGAGCTGGGCGTCCCAGGCGGCGCGGTCGGTGCTGGGTTCGATGACGGTGGGTGGGAATGACTCGGCGATGATACGGCGGCCGGTCGCCAGATCGGGGATGGCGCCCACGGTGAGGGCCTGCAGGAGCACGTTGCCCAGGGCAGTGGCTTCGACCGGGCCGGCGACCACGGGCAGGTTGCAGGCGTCGGCGGTGAAGCGGTTGAGGAGCTGGTTTTGGGAGCCGCCGCCCACCACGCGGATGGTGTGGATGTCGCGGCCGGTCAGGTCGCGCAGCGTGTCGAGCACGGTGCGGTAGCGCAGCGCCAACGATTCGAGGCAGCAGCGCACGATGGCGCCGGGCGTCTGGGGCACGGGGATGCCGTGTTGGGCGCAGTAGGCTTGGATCGCGGCGGGCATATCGTCGGGGTTGAGGAATGCCGCCGCGTCGGGGTTGACGATGCTCACAAAAGCGGGCGCGTTGCTGGCCAGGGCGAGTAATTCTTCCCAGGTGTATTGTTGGCCGTGGCGCTGCCAACTGCGCCGGCATTCTTGCAAAAGCCAGAGCCCGGCGATGTTTTTGAGGAAGCGGATGGTGCCGTCGACGCCGCCTTCGTTGGTGAAGTTGACGCGCAACGCCGCCTCGGTCAGGATCGGCTCAGGTAGCTCCATGCCCATCAGGCTCCAGGTGCCGCTGCTGAGGTAGACGCTGTGCGTGTCGAGCCCGGGGATGGCCGCGATGGCGGCGGCGGTGTCGTGGGTGGCGCCGGTGATGACGGGCGGCGCGTCGCGCAACCCGACCTGGTCGCAGACCGACCCCAGCAGCGGGGCGAGCACGGTGCCCGGTTGGATCAGGCGCGGCAATATGCCCCGCGGGATGTCGAGCTGTGCCAGCAATGGGTCGGCCCAGGCGCGCGTGCGCGCGTCGAGCATCTGGGTGGTGCTGGCATTGGTATACTCGACCGCCGCCACGCCCGAGAGCCAGTAGTGGAGCAGATCGGGGATGAGCAGCAGGTTTTCGGCGGCGTCGAGCTGCGGGTCGGTGCTCAGGCGCATGCTCAACAGCTGATAGAGCGTGTTGAACTGCATGAACTGGATGCCCGTCGTGGCGTAGATCTGGTCACGGCTGACCCGGGCAAAGGCGGCGTCGAAGATGCCGTCGGTGCGGTGGTCGCGGTAACAGGTGGGGTTGGCGAGCAGCTTGCCCTGGCGGTCGAGCAGGCCGTAGTCGACGCCCCAGCTGTCGACCGAGATGCCGGCCAACGGGGCGCCGCCGCGACTGGCGTGCGTCTGGATGCCGGCGGTGATGTGCCGCCAGATCCCCAGAATGTCCCAGTGCATGCGGTCGTGGACGACGGTGGGGCCGTTGTCGAAACGGGTCAACGGCTCGATGCTGATGTGTGTGCCGTCCCAACGCCCCAGCATCACTCGTCCGCCCGAGGCACCCAGGTCGACCGCCAGGTAGTGTTCGATGCCCATCTGCGGCTCCGCTATGCTAAAAGTTCGCCTTTGAGGACGGTGACTGCCTGCCCGATGAGTTTGACGCGGTCGCCCACCAAAACCGTGCGCACGATGCCGCCGCGGGCTGAGCGTTGTGCGCCCACCAAGCTCGTCTTGTGGAGCAAACCGCCCCAGTAGGGCGCGAGGCAGCAGTGCGCCGAGCCCGTCACGGGGTCTTCGCCGATCCCAGCACCTGCGCCAAAAAAACGCGACACGAAATCGATACCGGGTGTGCTGCTCGGTGCGGTCACGATGATGCCCCGGGTGGGGATGGCACCGATTTTCAGCGGGTCTGGTTGGTATTCGGTGACGAATGCCTCGCTCTCGGCGACGACCATGATATCCATGCGGTTTTCACCGACCCAGCTGGGCACGAAGCCCAGGGCGTCGAGGAGCGCGGCGCTGGGTTCGATGGCGTGTGGGGCTTCGTTGGGGAAGTCGAGCGTGATCCAGCCGTCGGCATACGACGCGGTGAGGATGCCCGAGCGCGTGGTGAAGCGCAGCGGCGTGGTCGGGTCGGCGTAGCCGTTGCTCCACAAGGCGTGGGCGCTGGCCAGGGTGGCGTGGCCGCACAGGTCGACTTCGACGCTGGGGGTGAACCAGCGCAGGCTCCAGAGATCGCCTTGTTTCCAGAGGTAGGCGGTCTCGGAAAGGTTCATTTCGAGCGCGACCTGCTGCATCCAGCCGGCGTCGCGCGGGCCGTCGAGGGGGCAGACCGCAGCCGGGTTGCCGGCGAACGGCACGGCGGTGAATGCATCGACGGTGTAGATGGTCGTAGCCATGGAGGTACTCCTGCGGGTGTGGTCGTATTGTACCCCGGGGGCTGGGTGGTATGATGGGGGCATTCTGTTGGTATTGAAAGGGAATGTCATGCTGCTGAACGCCGTGCACCATGTGGCTGTGGTGACCGCCAATTTCGCCGCCATGAAACAGTTCTACACCGAGGTGTTGGAGCTCGAAGTGGTGGGGAAATTTATTGGAAAAGACATTATTTTCCTCAAAACCGGTCCACTCACCATCGAGCTGGTCAGCCGGCCCGACCACGTGGCGGGGAGTAGCGGCGGCTGGGATCACTTCGCCTTCGAGGTGAGCGACATCGATGCCACCGCGGCGGCGCTGATGGCCAAGGGCGTTGTGTTCCACATCCCACCGTTCGACTTCCCCGACAATAAAGCCGTGCGTATCGGGTTTTTCAAGGACCCCGACGGCAACCCGATCGAACTGGTCCAGCCGCTGAAAGGCCGCTACCCGCAGGACCCGGCATGAACCAATACAGCACCATCGACGAGTACATCGCATTGCAGCCCGCCGAGGCGCGGCCGCATCTGGAAGCGGTGCGGGCGCAGTTGCGGGCGTTGTTGCCCGACGCGACCGAGGCGATTGCCTATGGGATGCCCACGTACAAGCGCACCAAGCGGAATATCATCCATTTCGGTGCCTTCAAAAACCACATGGGCATCTTCCCCGGCGCGCAGGTGTGTGAAGAGTTGGCGGCCGAGTACCCCGACTACGTCAAGGCGAAAGGGACGATTCACCTGCCCCTCGACGGCCCGTTCCCGCACCCGTTCATCGACCTCGTGGTCGCACAGCGCCTGAAGCAATACCACGCGACGGGGAAGTAGCTCGTGAGCGACGTGGCAGCCGTCGATACCTATATCGCCGCGCAACCGGTTGCACTGCAGCCGGCATTGCAGGCGCTGCGGGCGCAGATCCGCGCGCTGGTGCCGACTGCGGTCGAATCGATCGCCTATGGCATGCCCACGTATCGGCTGTGCGGGTATAACCTGGTGCATTTTGCGGCATTCAAACGCCATCTGTCGCTCTTCCCCGGTACCGGGGTGTGTCAGGCGTTGGCGGCAGAGTACGGGGCGTTGATCCACGGCGCGAGCACGATCAAGCTGCCCCTCGACACGGTCTTTCCGCAGCCGGTGGTGGCAGCGGCGTTGCAGCAGGGGTTGCGGTTGTTCGCAGAAAACGGTGGCACGGCGTGACGGTGCTGCTCTGTGACGCTCACGCGTCGCGGATCAGTGTACGTGGCCGGAGTAGGTGCAGGGGAACCCGAGATGTTACCGAATGTGACCACGGTCGACGAGCACATCGCGTTGCATCCGCGGACGACGCAACACTGGTTGCAGGGGATCCGCGAGCGGTATGCGCAGATACTGCCCGAGGCAACTGAATGCATCGGGTACGGCATCCCGACGCTGAAATATCAGAAACGGATCATCATTCGTTATGCCGGCTACCCGCACCACATCGGGGTCTATCCGGGTGCGTCGGTGGTACAGGAGTTGGCCACCGAACTGACGGGCTACGTGTGTGGCAAAGGCGCGGTCCAGTTTCCCCTGACAGCGCCGTTCGCGTACGACGTGGCGGAGCGCCTGTTGCGCTGCCGACTCGAGCAGTACGCGCTCACGGGCAAATAGAGCAAAAGGACGACACATGGCACTGCTACTCGATGGGAAAAGCGCCGCGGCGCAGGGGAAAGAATCGCTGCGCACCCGGATCGCGGCACTGGCGCAGGCGCCCAAGTTAGTGGTGATCCAGGTGGCCGGTGACCCCGCCGCCGACCGCTATGTGAAAGCCATCGGACGCAGTTGTGCCGACGTCGGCGCGGGGTATGAGCTGATCGGGTTGCCCGCCGACGCTGACACCGCGCAGGTGGTTGCCGAGGTGCAGCGGGCGAGTGCCGACGTGGGGGTGCAGGGCATCATCATCCAGATGCCCCTGCCGCGGCACATCGACGCCACAGCGGTGGTGGCTGCCCTTGACCCGCGCAAAGACATCGACGGGATCCACCCCACCAACGCTGGCCAGCTGGCGATCGGGCGCCCGACGTTGGTGCCGGCGACGCCGTCGGGTGGGATGGCGCTGCTGCGCCACTACGAGATCCCCGTCGCCGGCAAGCACGCGGTGGTCATCGGCCGCAGCGCGGTGGTGGGCCGCCCGATGGCGTTGTTGCTGCTGCAGGCCGATGCGACGGTGACGGTGTGCCACTCGCGCACGGTCGACCTGCCGGCGTTGGTGCGCCAGGCTGATATCGTCGTGGCGGCGATCGGCAAAGCGCGCTTCGTGACGCGCGACATGGTGAAAGCCGGCGCTGTGGTGATTGACTTCGGCATCAACGTGGCCGACGACGGTACGCTGTGCGGCGATGTCGACAGCGCACCGCTGACCGACGTGGTCAGCGCGTATACGCCGGTGCCTGGGGGCACGGGGCCGATGACGAATGTGATGCTGCTGGAGAATCTCCTCACCGCCGCCGGGCGGGGAGGAGATAGAAACGGGCGCGGTATACGTCATACGGGAGGGGCAGAAGGGCGCGGTATACCCCGCCCTTAAGCCCCACCCGGTTCGTTTTTAGGCCCCCGCGGTG
>JBJOJU010000355.1:0-2536 GCA_046046485.1 Chloroflexota bacterium
CGAGGTCGCGCTCGAAGCCATCCTCGACGCCGGTGTCTTGTACCCACTCGCGCTCTTCGACAAACCCGACCCGCTCGATGGTCCCCTCTTCGAAGAGACTTTGTATGTCACCCCGTCGCGCTTGCCCGCTGCGACCCAGACTGCCATCATCGAAACGACACGGGCTGCTGCCCAAGCAATCGGGTTGACATCCGGCCCGGTCCACAGTGAGCTGCGCATCAACGACGACGGCGTTTGGGTCGTCGAAGTCGCCGGGCGTTCGATCGGCGGATTGTGTTCCCGTACACTGCGCTTCGGCGTCCGTGATTCGCTCGAGACGCTCATCCTCCGGCAAGCGCTCGGGCAGTACACGCCGACACCGCCCGCAGACGAGCGTGCGAGCGGCGTGATGATGATTCCCATCCCCCGTGCGGGTATCCTCCGCCAGGTCGAAGGCGTGGCCGCGGCGTGTGCAATCCCCGACATCGAAGGCGTCGAAATCACCAGCCCACTCAACCAAGCCATCCAGACGCTGCCTGCCGGCGAGAGTTACCTGGGGTTTATCTTTGCCCGCGCCGACACACCAGAGCGCGTCGAAGCAGCACTTCGACGCGCCTATGCCTGTCTCGATATCACCATCACGCCATTGGTGATGTTGACATAATTATTTTCGCGGACCACCTTTGGCAGGTGCGGCGGCCTGGGGAGTCCACCCTTCGGGGAGCGCAGCGCCTTCCCCGAAGAAGAACTCATCCATGGCTTTCAACAGCATCGCCTGTGCCTGTGGATCGACCAGACTCATGCCGTAGTGATTGATCAGGATCCGCTCCTGCTCCGGCCACAGTGCCCAGGCCCGTGCCGACACGCTGTCGTAGATGCGCTGTCCCAATGCCCCGGGGAACGGTGGTCGTACCAGTCCGGGTAACGATTTGCCGAATTTGACGCACGCGACCACGCGTACCCCTTCCGGCGGGCCATAGAAAAAGAGTTCGATGGCGCGCAGCCGGCGCCGTTCGTACGTCGCCTGCGTGGCGTCGATATCGAACTGCGCCACAAATATGCGCTCTGTGCGCTGCCATGCATCCCACGCCGGCGCCGATATCGTCGCCAGCAAGCGCTCACCCAGCGCTCCGGGAATCGGTGCTTCGGTCAATGCCGGCAGTGATCTATCGTAATATGCACAAAGGATCAGGTTGGTCATGATGTCTCCTCATTGCGATAATACCACGGAGCGTCCGGTGTTTCTTGCAGTCGTGATGGAATGCCGGTTCAGTGCAGGATGGTTGGCTGGACTCTGTGCCGCCGCGCAGCCACCCGCGGCGATTCTGGTCGCACATGCAGGCCCGACCGCGTTCACACCCGTCCCCCGCAGGTGGTACCTCGGCCCACCCCTCCTGCGTGTCGACGAAGTCGCTGCACGACACGACATCCCGCTGTATCGCGTCTCCGATTGGGATGCGGTTCCCGATACATTTCTCTCCACCTTCCCGCAGCTCTTCGTCGCCTGCTATCCACGCCTGCTGCCCGCACAGCGCTATGCCGACCTGGGGATCGCTGCTTGGAACATCCACCCTGCGCCGCTCCCAGTGTTGCGGGGACCCGACCCGCTCTTCTACACCGCACGCGGCGATGCTCCTCCGAGCGTGACGATCCACGCTCTGAGTCCGAGCTACGACAGCGGGCCGATTATCGCCCACAAGCCCGTGCACCCACCCGCTGACTGCGACGAACACGGCTACATCGATGCCCATGCAGCGACGGCAGCGGACCTGGTCGTGCAGCACAATAGTACACCAGCAGCATCAGCTATCCCGCAAACAGGGGGTGCGGGGTGGGCTGCCTACCCACGGGCGGCCGATTATCTGGTGCTGCCCGAATGGTCTTGCGCACGTACCAGCAACTTCATCCGCCGCACCAATGCCCGTGGGCAGGCATACACCGTCGCTGCAACCGGGGAGCGTTTCAGCAGACTCGATCCCGCCGGTAGCATCCGTGTGCCGTGCGCAGATGGGACATTGACCGCATTTCCGGCACTGTCGACCCGCACACCGGTATAATCGGTGCATCGCTCACACACAGAGGCTCACATGCACCACGACACACTCGCGACACCCGCCCTCCTCATCGACCCGGCTCGTGTCCGCACCAACATCGCCCGCTGGCAAGCCCATGCGAACCAAAACGGCGTCGCCCTCCGCCCCCACATCAAAACCCACAAGACCCTCGAAATCGCTGCGTGGCAACGGGACGCCGGTGCGACCGGTATCACCGCTGCGAAACTCTCCGAAGCCGAGGTCTTCATAGACGCCGGCCACACCGATGTCTTTGTCGCATACCCCATCATCGGCGCCGCCAAAGCAGCCCACGCTGCACGACTCGCCCGCCATTGTCGACTCATCGTGGGGGTTGAGAGCCACGCTGGTCTCGCCGATCTGGCGCACGCAGCGGTGGCAGCGGGGGTGACCATCGGCGTCCGCATCGAAGTCGAATCGGGGCTGCAACGTTGCGGTGCACAGCCCGACACTGTCGCGAGCCTGGCGACAGCAGTCGTCGCTGC
>JBJOJU010000386.1:0-5113 GCA_046046485.1 Chloroflexota bacterium
CCAGCGCGATCGTTGCCACCTGCAATCGTTGCCTCCAGCAATCGTTGCCTCCCGCAATCGTTGCATCCCGCAATCGTTGCCTCGCGCAATCGTTGCCATCCGCAATCGTTGCCATCCGCAATCGTTGCCACCCGCAATCGTTGCCACCTGCAATCGTTGCCTCCCGCAATCGTTGCCACCCACAATCGTTGCCACCCGCAATCGTTGCCATACGCAATTGTTGCCTCGCGCAATTGTCCGATATCGTACTATCTCACCCTTCTTTCTCCGTGCCTCAGTGCGAGCGCTGCCCCGCAGCAACAATGCAAGACATGCAAACGCCCTACCCCCAGCAGAGGGAGTAGGGCGGTCCGGGTGAGAATGCCAACCACCTACGGGGTGATCACGCCAGTGCTCTGCAGCACTTGTGGCGAAATCGTCGGGCTGGCCATTTTGTCCAGCAACAGCGTCAGATTCGTATTGGGGTCGACAAACCAGATGTTACCGCTTTTCAACATATCGACCATCAACTCGCGTTCGCGCAACCGCAGCAACTCGGGGTTGGCACGATACGATGATCCTTGCACCTGACGGACCTGCGACTCGCGGCTCGCGGCTTCGAGTGCTGCAGCAGTCCGCCCCTTTTCGGTGGTCAGACTGACCTTAGCTTCCTGTTCGGCGCGGAACAGATTGTTCGCCTGCTCGGCCTCGATCTGCTGCCGGCGTTTGTTCTCGGTCTCGATCTGGACCTCGAGGTTTGCCTTCTCTGCCAGCAACTTCGCGTAAGCCTCGCCCACGTTGATGTCGAGCACCTTGACCGCTTCGAGATTGATGTACAACTGATCGACCGGTGCAACCTGTCCTTCGCCCGGCGCAGTGGTCAAATACTGGCGGATCCGCTGCGAGAACGTCCCGCGGTCAGACAACCCCTGGTCCAGCGTGAACTGCGTACTGGCCGTTTTGACTGCTTCAGCGATGAAACCGTCGAGCTGCGCATTCAGTTGTTCGTCGCTGACACCCAGCCGGCCGTACATCGCTTTCAACTGATCGGGCGAGGTCTTGCGGCTGTAATCAACCTGGATGTCGATGTCGTACAGTTGCTTGTCGCTACTGGCGACGTTCTGCTTGATCTGGCGCGTCTGCCGGCGCACATTGACCACTTCGATTTTGGTGAACGGCGCAAACAGTCGAAAAAACAACCCCGGCTCTTGGACTCCTTCGACCGCACCCTGGGTCACGATGATACCCCGGGTCCCTTCGTCGATTTGCGCATACCGCGTCGTCGCAGCACCGAGTGCCAACACAATCGCAATCAGGGCCACGATAGCGGCGATCCGCGATTGAATCGTCATATCAGCTCCTTTTATCAGAGAAAAACGGGGCACCGATGTGCCGCGTCACAGAGGTTTAGACGTCGCCGATGCCCACAGGGTTGCACAGAGTGGCTGTGGTATGATGAAAACGGAACGCAGCGAAAGAGGCTCATGTGATCAACGAAGAACTGGTCCGCTCCGCATTGAAGAACGTCATCGACCCCGAAATCGGGCTCGACATCGTCAATCTTGGGCTTATTTATCGCGTCGATATTCTCGAAGACGGCAAAATCGTCGACATCGACATGACGCTGACCACCCCGGCGTGTCCCGCCGGCCCGCAGATCATCGAGCAGGTCAAACGCGAAGTGACGGTGCTCGGTGACGTCTACAAAAATCTCGAGGATGTGCGTGTCAACCTGGTGTGGACACCGTTCTGGAGCCCCGCCTTGATGACCGAAGAAGCTCGAGACCAGCTCGGGTTCTTTTAGGCAGGCATGCCGAAATCGCCCCTCTCTCGCGTTTCCGCGGGGGAGGGGCGATTTCGTACAGTGAACTACCACTCAGCAGGCTATGGGCCCGCCGGCCGCAGCCCCGGCCGGTGCTTGGTCGACGTAGGATTCGAAGTTGCGGTGGAACAGGTGCGCCAGCTCACGGGCGTTTTTTTCCCATGCTGCTGCATCGGTCCAACTCAACCGCGGGTCGAGGACGGTGTCGGGTACGCCGGGGCAGTACGTCGGCATCGCCAACCCGAAGACTGGGTCGGTCGTGAAGTGAACACCGCGTAGGGCGCCGTCGATCGCCGCCCGGACCATCGAACGCGTGTGTGCCAACGACATGCGTTTACCCACGCCGTACGGTCCGCCGTTCCAGCCTGTATTGACGAGCCAGACGTCGGAGCCATGCTGTGCCAGACGTTCGGCCAGCATCGCAGCATAGCGGCCGGGGTGCATCGTCATAAACGGAGCGCCGAAACACGTCGAAAACGTCGCTGTCGGCTCCTTGACCCCTCGTTCGGTACCCGCAACTTTGGCGGTATAGCCCGACAAAAAGTGATACATCGCTTGGGGAATCGTCAACTTGCTAATCGGAGGCAGCACCCCGAATGCATCCGCAGTCAGCATCAGAATCGTCTTGGGGTGGCCTGCCCGGCTCCCCGCCGCGATATTCTCGAGGATGTCAAGGTCGTAGGCTGCTCGGCCGTTTTCGGAAAGGGTCGTGTCATCGAAGTCAGGGCGGCGCGTATCGTTGTCGATGACGACGTTTTCGAGCACCGTCCCGAAGCGCCGGGTCGCCGCATAGATTTCGGGCTCACCCGAAGCAGACAGTCGGATGGTTTTTGCATAACAGCCGCCCTCGAAGTTGAATACACCCGCAGTGCTCCAGCCGTGCTCGTCGTCCCCGACCATGGGCCGCTGTGGGTCGGTCGACAATGTCGTTTTGCCCGTCCCCGACAGCCCAAAGAACACCGCGACGTCTCCTTCTTGCCCGACATTCACACCAGCGTGCATCGGCATCACGTCGCGCAGCGGCAACAGATAATTGAGCAGCGAGAACACTGCTTTCTTGATCTCGCCGGCATATTCGGTGCCACCGATGAGCACCGTCCGACTCGCGATCTCGAGCACCACAAAGACCCCCGTGCGAGTCCCGTCGGTCGCCGGGTCGGCACTCACGCTCGGTGCAGGCAGGATGCGGATTGTCTCGTTCCCCGGGACCCAGTCGTTCCGCAGCAGATTACGCGCAAACAGGCTGTGCCACGGGCTTTCGGAGACGACTTCGACGTTGTAGGCAAACTGCGGATCGGCATTGACCGATGCGTGCAACACGTAGGTGTCGACGCTGGCCAATGCGGCGTCGACTTTTGCGCGCAAGCGCTGGTAGTGTGCCGGCGCGAGTGGGTGGTTGACATGCCCCCACCAGACTGTGTTCTCGACGGTGTCGTCACGGACGACATATTTGTCGAGTGGTGAACGGCCGGTGAAAATACCGGTCTGCACCGCGAGAGCGCCGTCGGCGCTCAGGCGCCCGGCGTCGCGTGCAAGGGTCGCCTCGATCAAAGCCGCGACCGGGGCATCGACCGTCACATGGGGAGTCGTCATAGCAAACCTTTCTTCCGACGCGTCATCGCGCCGGTGGCGTCCACTGGTGGGTGAAACAGCCGCATCCGGTGCCCGTCATCGGGCACCATCCTCATTTCCAGTCGTGCGAAAGCACGATTTTGCCGATATGTGCGTTCGATTCCATATACGCATGTGCGGCAGCGGCCTCTGAGACGCTGTACACGCGGTCGACGAGGGGGCGGAGGGTCCCATCGGCGAAGCGCGGTGCCAGCCAGGCGTCAGCCGCAGCGACCAGCGCTGCTTTGGCTGCCGCGGGTGTGCGGCGCAGTGTCGTGCCCTTGATCGTCAGCGATTTGGTCAGCACCGGTCCCAGATCGACCGTGCCTTTGGCCCCGGCCATGAACCCGAGTAACAACAAGGTGCCGTAATGGGCCAACATGGCACAGTTATCATCCCACGCGGGGGCACCGAGCATGTCGAGGACGAGGCGGACGCCCCGGCCCGCGGTTTGGGCTTTGATGGCGGCTGCATGCCCGCCGGCCCGCGAATCACCGACATACCGCGCACCGAGCTCCCGACACACGTCACGCCGACGGTCGTCGCCGGCGGCACTGTGTGCCGTCGCCCCCCAGGCTGTCACCAACTGAATGGCGGCGGTACCGACACCGCTGGCACCGGCATGGATAAATACGTGGTCCCCGGCAGCCAGCCCACCCATCGTGACCAGGTTGAGCCACGCTGTCAGGTAGGCTTCCGGCAGCGCGGCAGCCGCCGTGAACGCCATGCCGGCGGGCACCGCCATCGCCTCGGCAGCAGGGACCGTCGCATATTGCCCATAGCCGCCGCCGGTCACCACTGCCATCACCCGATCACCGATATGCCAGCGCCCGGCCGGGTGGACAACGGTACCTGCGACCTCCAGCCCCATGATCGGCGACGCGCCAGTCGGTGGTGGATAGAGCCCCCGCCGTTGCAGTACGTCGGCCCGATTCAATGCACTCGCCGCCACTGCCACGACGAGCTCGTCGACACCCGGTTGCGGCGCCGGTACGGTCGCAATGGTCAGTTCGGCGGCGGTCGCACCGTTCGCGACCACCGCCTGCATAGTCGCCGGCAGGTTCACCAGCGCCAACCCTCGGCGGTCGAAGCCCACAGCAAACCACGTTCGGTGATTGCGCGCGCCTCGGGCACCGTGAAGTCACGGGCGACATGCCCCAACGACGAATAGAAAACGCGCCCCTTGCCCCAGCGCCGCTTCCAAACAACCGGCATCACGGTGCCTTTGATCCACTCGCAGTGCGTCCCGTCGAACGTGGTTGTCGCCAAGACCTCGTTGCCCGGGTCGGTGTGCATGAAGTACTGCTCGGAGTGCATCGAAAAGTCGTTGAGCCCCGCCATGATCGGGTCAGTGTTTGCTTTGATCTGGACCGTGTAGTCGATGATATTGCCAGGGTGTGCGACCCATTGGCCACCCACCATGAACTGATATTCGGTGTTATTGCGGAAGGCATCGGCCATGCCGCCGTGCCAGCCAGAATAGCCCACACCCGACGCAATCGCTGCCAGCAAGCCGGCTTCTTGCTCGCGGGTAATCGTGCTCATCGTGACGACTTGGGTGATCACGTTGTACGAAGAGAGCTTTTCGACATCCAGATAGACGTCCAGCGTATCGGAGATGGTGACGTCGTACCCCTGGCTGACCATGTACGGGGCGAAAATGTCGACACATTGCTTCGGCTCGTGGGGGGGCCCCCCCCC
>JBJOJU010000389.1:0-5012 GCA_046046485.1 Chloroflexota bacterium
CGCCGTCGTCGGCATCCTGCGACGCATAGGTGACTGCGGGGGGCGGCTCGGGCTCGTCGAGCGTGTCGTCGTCGCTCTCGTCCCAATCGAGGTGTAGTTCCATGCCCAGGGTCGCCCCGCGGGCTATCACATCGACCAACGGCAGCATCACGACGCACAGGTCACCGTTGTCGGCGGTGTAGTCTGCAGCGGCGACCAGCGTGAGCTCGGGGTGGTTCTCCATGACTGTTGCGAGCGTCGCTGGCGGGTGGACCGGGGCATCTGGGCCGGCCATCAAGGCGGCCACATCGGCTGCGGTGGGCATGCCGGTGTCGACGATGACCAACGTGCAGCGGACGTGCGGGATGATGCGTTTGAGGATCGCCTGTGTTTCACGCAACTGGCGCATGCCCCGCCCCACGGCACGCGGGTTGCGCGATGCTTTGACTTCGTAGACGTGGATGTGGGTCGCGTCGTGTACATGCACGGCGTCGAGCTCGCGGTATTTGCGGATGAGGGTCGTACCCACCCGTTCGTCGTATTCCACGAAGCGCCTGTCGTGGAGTGGGTGAATGGTCTGCAACCAATCGCGGGTGATAGTTTCGGCTTCGCCGCCGAACAACGACAGCGCGCTGGGCGTTCGGGACGCTTTTTGGTTGCTTTTGACGGCGAGCGTCGCACTCAAGAATGCCCGGTACTGGGGGTCTTCGGCGTCGTGCAGACGCACGCGATGGTAGCGCATGGTGGGTCCTGTGGGTTTCTCAGAATGACGTTTTCCGCAGCATAACGCCGCCGTCAGTATCGTATCATACGCCTGTCCGTCCGAGACTGGTAAAATTCACGCAGAGAAGCAAAAGGAGTTTTCTGATATGCGCCGTGGTACGTCGCCAGCTGTAGTGCTTTTTTCCCTCGCTGCTGTGTTGTTGACGGGCTGTGTCTCGTCTGCCATCGGCATCGCGACCCCGGTCCCGACGGTCCCCCCTGAGCCGGCGACGGCGACGGTGATGCCCACGATCGCCCCGACCGAGGCCCCGACGACCATCCCCACCGTCACACCGATTACCATGCCCGAAGACCTCTCGGTCGTGCCGCTGGTGCGTGGTCAGGTCACAGGTCGGCCCTTTGCCATGATGATCGACAACCACCCCGACGCATACCCACAATCGGGTCTCAACCGCGCCTCGATTGTCTTCGAAGCGCTCGCCGAGTACGGCATTACTCGTTTCATGGCCATCTACCCGCCGGAGCTGGCGCGTGACGACCGGCAGCTGGGCCCGATCCGCAGTGCACGCCACTACTTCGTGCAGTGGGCGATGGGCATGGGCGCAATCTACTGCCACGCCGGCGGTTCGCCGGCCGGTCTCGAACTCGCCGAAAGCACCACCGAGATCGTCAACACCGATGCCCTGCGCGACACGACGTCGGTCTACTTCTACCGCGTCGAAACCGACACGCGCTTCGCCCCCCACAACCTCTACACCAACGGCGCCATCATGCGCCAGTATGTCGAATCCGAAGGGCTGACTAAAGCTCGTGACGACGTCGGCTACCAATACGCCCTGCCGTTGCCGGCCGACCAGCGTGGCCCCAATGCCAGCATCAGCTACTATTTCTTGTACGACGACCAGCCGGTGGGTTGGGAATACGACAGCGCCAGCAACCTCTACTACCGCACCCGCTTCGACAAAGCCGCGCTCGACGACGTCAGCCAAGCCCAATTGACGACGCAGAACGTCGTGGTCATGCAGGTCGAGGAAGCCCCCATCGAGGGTGACCCCAAGTCGCGCATCGACCAGAAAGTCATCGGTAGCGGCGACGCCGTGCTCTATCACGACGGTCTGCGGGTGGCGATTCGGTGGGAAAAGAAGGCCGCCGAGGCCCCGTTAGTGTTCACAAATGCCGACGGCACCGAAGTCCAGTTCACCGCCGGGCAAATCTGGATCTCGGCTGTGCCCGATCTGGCCAACATCAGCGAGTCGTAAGCAGTACAGCAAGAGAAAACAGGCCGGGCGGCATTGCCGCCGGGCCTGTCTGCGTCGAGATGCTAGAGCAATTCGCGGCGCCCCTCGAGTGCCGAGGTGAGGGTGTGGGTGTCGGCCCATTCGAGGTCGCCGCCGGTGGGTAACCCGCGGGCGAGCCGGGTGACCCGTGCCCCCAGCGGGCTGAGTTCGCGCTGGAGATAGGCCGCCGTCGCTTCGCCCTCGAGGTTGGGGTTGGTGGCGACGATGACCTCGCGGATGGATTCGGCCGTCACGCGTTCGAGCAGGTCGTCGAAAAAGATATCTTCGCGACCCATGCCCTCGAGCGGCGCGATGCGCCCGTGCAGGACATGGTAGGCGCCACGGTAGATTCCGGTGCGCTCGATCGCCAGGGCATCGAGGGGTTCTTCGACCACACAGATGACCCCGGTTTGGCGCGTCGGGTTGCGGCAGACCGCGCATAGCTCCTGGTCGGCGATGTAGTGACAGCGGGTACACTGCTGCACCTGGTGTTTGACGGCGAGGAGTGCCTCGGCCAACTTGGTGATCTTGGCCTCGGGCGCACGCAGCACATAAAACGCCAGGCGCGACGCACTCTTGGGCCCGATGCCGGGTAAGCGGCCGAGCTCTTCGATGAGGCGCGCGACGGGTTCGAGCAGCAGCGACGTCTCGCTCACGACTAGAACAACCCGGGGATCTTCATGCCGCCGGTCAGTGCACCCATCCGTGATTCGGAGAGGGCCTTGGCCTTGGTGGTGGCATCTTGGACCGCCGTGAGCACCAGGTCTTGCAGGGTGTCGATGTCGTTGGGGTCGACGATCTGCTTGTCGATGGTGATCGACTTCATCTCGCCGTGGCCGTTGACGACGACCGTCACATAGCTGCCGGCGCTGCCCGTCACGTCGGTCGTGCCCAACTCTTCTTGGATCTTGGCCATCTGCTGTTGCATCTTCATGGCCATCTGTTGCATCTGTCGTGGGTTCATGGTCAGTCGTCCTTTTCTGGCGTCTCGATGCCGACCACGTCGGCGTCGAAGACGTTCATGGCGGTTTTCACGATGGGGATGTTGGTGGTGTCGCGCAAAATTTCGCGCTTGGCGCTCGAAGCCTCGCGCTTGACGCTGTTGGCGACCGAACGCAGGCGGTATTTCGTGCCCGTGTGCCGTTCGAGGAGTTGCTCGATGATGAGCACGTTCGGACGTTCTTGGATCTTGGCCAGCAGCCAGTCGGTGTCCGTTTTCAATGTCACGACGTCGTCACTCACGTCGAACGGGTGAATCCCCGACTTGATCAGTGCCTCGAGGTTGCGGTTCTGCGCGCGGATATCGCGCACGATCGCCGGCCAGCGCTCTTGGAGGTCAGTCAGGTCACGCAGCGGCTGGCGCTCACCATACACCGGCGCTGGCTCGGCAGCGGGCACAGGTTCTGCGCGGGGCGGCGCGGGTCGGCTGACCGGTGCCGGCTCGGGTGTCGGCTCTGCTTCCGGCTCCGATTCGGCGGAAAGTGGCGTTGCTGCTTTGCTGGGGGGTGGCGGCGCAGGGCGCACGGGTGGCGGTTGGGTCACCGGGCGTGATGCTGCATCGGGCCGCGCCGCAGGTGGTGCGCTGCGCGGCGGTGCCGCGGGTTGTGCAGCCGGCAGCGGTGCGGTGATTGCTTCGACGACCGCGAGTTCGAGCGGCAGCTGCCCGTAGGGGCTGGTGCGCAGCTCGAAATCGAGCTCCGACAGGCGTTTGAGCCAGCCCACCAACGACGGCATCGCCGCTCGCTGCGCTTGGCTGTGGATGACGTCTGCTTCGTGTTCGGCGACGTCGAGGGCCTCGCCCTTGGGGTCGGCTTTGACCAGCATCACCAAGCGCAGATGATTGACGATGTCGCGGGCGAATTGGCGGATGTCGGCGCCTTGTCCGGCTACCCGGGCGACCACCGCTAAGGCAGCGCCGACGTCGGCTTCGAGCAGTGCATCGGTCAGATTGAGGATCTCTTGGGTGGCGGTGACCCCCAGCAACCCTTGGATCTGCGCGATGGTGATCACGCCGCCGCCGTACGACATCAGCTGGTCGAAAATACTCAACGCGTCGCGCATACTACCCGTGGCTGCGCGGGCAATCGCCTCGGGGGCACCGTCTTCGAGGGCGATGCCTTCGGTGACGGCGATCGCGCGCAGATGCTCGACGGTGTCGGTCACGTTGTGGCGGTTGAAGGTATAGCGTTGGCAGCGCGACAGAATCGTCGCGGGCACTTTGTGGATTTCGGTCGTCGCCAAAATGAACATCGCGTGACCGGGTGGTTCTTCGAGCGTTTTGAGGAGTGCATTGAACGCCGCGGTCGACAGCATGTGCACTTCGTCGATGATGTAGACTTTGTAGCGTCCAATCGCGGGACGGAACTGGACGCGTTCGATGATTTCGCGCGCGTCGTCGACGCTGGTGTGCGAGGCAGCGTCCATTTCGATGACGTCGACGGCGCTGCCTTCGGCGATGGCAGTGCACATTGCGCAGGTGCCGCACGGTCGCTCGACCGGCTCAGCCAGACAATTGACGGCTTTGGCCAGCAGGCGGGCGACGGTGGTCTTGCCCACGCCACGCGGCCCCGTGAATAGGTATGCATGCCCGATCCGCCCATCGACGATGGCGTTGCGTAACGTCCGCACGATATGCTCTTGGCCCACGAGTTCGTCGAAGGTCTGTGAGCGATAGCGTCGATAGAGTGCTTGTGTCGACATACTCCCTCCCTGCGTCTATTATTATATACAGAGAACGAACCACACCGCCGTGGAACTTGTTGGCATCCCCGGTCGTCTCTACAGACATACCCCTGTCGGCATTCACGCAGCGAGGTTACGATGAAAAAACTTTTACTCCTGCTGGTGCTCATGGTTGCGACTGCCTGCGGCAGTGCGGCTGCACCGGTCGAACAGTCCAGCATGGCGTCGGAACCTGCCATGGCACCGGCCGTGGACGAAGCGGGTGCGATGCCCGAGTCGCTTGCCTACGACAAAGCCGTCCCGCCGATGGAAGGCGGCGTCGCTGGCACTGGGTCAACCGCTCCGCTCGAT
>JBJOJU010000002.1:0-6334 GCA_046046485.1 Chloroflexota bacterium
CTTGGGCACGGTCACGGGTGACGCCGGCGGTGGTGCGCAGGTCGCGGACCTCGACCCGGAGCACGGTTGCACTGTCGTAGGCCACCGCTTCGCTGCTGACCACCGGGTTGGGTGAAATCGCCTCGACGGCTTTCTGAAGGGCAGCGACGGCTTTGTCACGGCTCTTGATGCCGCTCACCACTCCCGCGTCGCTCCCCACGATGAGGACACCGCCGCCGTGGTTCGCCAAAGCGACCAGGTGCGGCACGAGATCGGCGGGTTTGCTGTCGGGGATTTGGACGATGTGGTCATCGGTGGTCGACTGCAGCAACTGGTGCAACGCCCAGCGCCGAACCGGGGTTGTGATATAGCGCAGTGCCTGGTGGTGTTGGGACTGGATGACCTCGCGGATGGCCTCGAAGGTCGGCTGCGTCACGGCGATTTCGGAGAAGCCGGCGCCGATGGCATCGAGCTGGGTCGCGCCTGACCCGCCGAAGACGCAGATGTGTTCGAGCCCTTCGACTGCGCGGTCGACGGCATGGAGTTGGCTGGCGGCGTTGAGTTCGCGGACCACGGCGATGTCGCCGGCACTGCGTGGGTGTGCAACGGCGATGCCGGCTGCTGCTTTGACCAACGCACAGATGGCGGCAGCGGGGCTGTGGGTGTGCCCCGTCGTGGTGTCGACGCCCAGGTGCTGCAAGATGGTCTCGATGTTGCGCGTGGCCGTGTCGGCCGCGAACAAGGTGCTGATTAACAGCCCTTCGGCACTGACAACACTGAAGCCCGGGAGCAATGTCGTCCGCCCGCGCACGTCGCGGTGGATGGCGAGGCGATCATGGTCGGGGGCAGAGAGAATCGCGGCTTTTTCGAGGAGGAGCAGTTTGTCATAATCGCGTTGCAACGCATCAAAGCTGTGTATATTCCCGGTCCCGGTGACGGCAATCATGTCGAGGGCTGCGTTGCTGATGGCACGCAAAAGCTCGGTTTGATCTGCTCCTTCGGTGAGTGTCAGCGACACATACGGGTCGATTCGCACCGTGATGGTGCCCAGTGTCGGTGAACTGGCGAGGATGCTCATTCTGGTTTGCTCCAATGTGGGGATTTCTCAGGCGGCATAGTCGACAACTGTAGAAAATGGTAGGCGGCAGACCAAAATTCTGACGATGCCGGCGGCGGATGAATCGCACGAAAGAGAAGAAGAAAATAACATTGCGCTCGTGCTCCCTCACACTATACTGTAAATAGAAATGCACACATGGCAGAATAGTTTGTGATTTCGAAATATCCGAATGGTACACCACGCAATAAACGGTACTGCTCGTTATACAAGCCGTCAGGATGACGTAATTTCGGCTAGGTTCACCGGACGCTCCCGCGGTGTGTGCACAACCGTTACCGGCGAGAAATGGTGGGTCTGTGGTGCATGTCCGGTTTCTGTCCAAGAGTTGCATGCGTTTATGAGAAAAAATTGTATTTACAATGTACTCCGTCGGTGCGATGTGAATCAGTGCCGGAGCGAAAAGAATTTTTCAACATCCATTGAGACGCTACAATACGGAGTATCGACGAACAGCCGTGGGAGTGGCAGATGACACAGGAACCAGTACAAGGGAACGGGGACCGCGAGCAGATCGGCACACTCGTCTTCGAGCGTGATGCGGCCTACCCGTACCCATTTGCGGTGCCCATTGCCCCGCATTTTTGGATGACCGAGCAGACCGGGGTATTGGCCGACGCGATGGAAGCCTATTTTCACGGTGAAATGCCGTCGCCGACGCACCGTGTCGCGCTGCAGACCTATCTGCGGCAGTACGTCGAGCGGGCGATTTTGTTGCCGGGTACCAAGCGTGAGCTCCTGCTGCAAGAGCTGGCCACACTGCGCACGCACCGCGAATATGAGCGCTTCGCAGACACGTTGGCTGACGTCGGGATCGAGGCGTTTTAGGCACAACCGGGCCGACACCCGCAGAACTGATTTGACAGTGCCGGTCCCGGTAGCGTATGATACATTCATTCGACATCACGGGGCGTAGCGCAGCCTGGTAGCGCACATGAATGGGGTTCATGAGGTCGGAGGTTCAAATCCTCTCGCCCCGACCAACAGCTCGTATGGGCACCATACCGCCGACGCAAGTCGGCGTTTTGTGTACCCCAAACACCTGCGAGGCATTATGGTGCGACGTATTGTAGTAATTTTGTTTTGCGCACTGCTGACGATCGCGACGACGGCGCCGGCACGGGTCATCGCCGAAACAACCGAGCAGTGTTTCAGCGAAACAGGTTTTTGTATCGACGGCCGGATCCGTGAATACTGGGCTGCCCAGGGCGGGCTGCGGGTCTTTGGGTACCCGATCGGGCCCCAGTCGACGGTGCAGATCGAGGGGAAGCCGGTGGTCGCGCAGGCATTCGAGCGGAATCGCCTGGAGCTGCACCCCGAAAACGCGCGCCCCTACGACGTGCTGCTGGGGCGGCTCGGTGCTGACCGATTGGGGCAGCAGGGGCGTGATTGGTACGGTTTCCCGAAATCGGCGACTGCTGACTGCAAGACCTTTGCCCAGACGCAGCATGCCGTCTGCGGGCGGATCTGGGAGGTTTGGCGCCAGTATGGGCTCGAGTTCGACGGCGCTGCGGGAATCTCGGAAGCCGAGAGCTTGGCGTTGTTCGGGTTGCCGTTGTCCGGGGTGCAGACCGAGCGCTTGTCGGACGGCAAGGAGTACCAGGTGCAGTGGTTCGAGCGGGCACGCTTCGAATTGCACCCCGAAAATGCCGCGCCGTATGATGTCTTGTTTGGGTTGCTGGGCAACGAGACGCGTGATCACGTACCGGCCGCCGCCCCCACTGACTTGCCCATCGTGGGTGCGCCCAGTGGCACGGTCGCCGAGGCAGTGCGTGTTTTGGCACCGCGGGCAGCAGCCAACGGCTATAGCTACGACGACGTGGTGAACATCGTCGAGGCGTACCAGCGGGTGGGGAACAGCGTGGGAGTCGACTGGTTCCTGGCGGTGGCACAGATGGCCCACGAGACCGGGTACCTGACCAGTTATTGGTCGGCTCGACCGCAGCGCAACCCGGCTGGTCTGGGGGTCGAGGGGAAGAGTTCGGCGACCGACCCGGGGCAACCGGGCTGGGTTTACAACACCCAACGCAAGATGTGGGAAAAGGGGTTGAGCTTCGAATCGTGGGAAGACGAAGCAATACCGGCGCACATCGGTCGGTTGTTGGCATATGCCCTGAAAGACGAGCAGGCGACCCCGGCGCAGAAGACGATGATCGACTACGCACTGCTGGTGCGGCCATTGCCCGCGTATCTGCGCGGGGTGGCACCGACCATTGTGGGGTTGAACGGCCGCTGGGCATTCCCCGGGACGACGTACGGCCAGCGGATCATCGAAGTCATGATGAAGCTCCGGGCAGTCCCCTGATTGCACTCTATTGCGTCGCTGATAGTTCGATGGTATGATGCACACACATTTACTACAGATATACGTACTACGAATATGTCGGTGAAAAGGAGCTGGTGATGGGCGATATGAGTCTCATTACAGCCTACGAACAAATGCACGAAGCTGCGGCGAACGCGCAGCATGCGACCGTTGTGCGGCTCGCGCGGCATGTGCTGCTGTACTTCCCGCATATCATCAAAGCGAAATTGTTGTTGTGCGACAGCTTATTGGCCAACGCCGAAAACGACGAGGCCGAGGGGTTGTTTCACGATGTCTTGCATGTCGACCCTGAGAGTATCGATGCCTACGTCGGGTTGAGTACGATCGCAGAGCGGCGGGGCGATTTGGCCGCTGCGGCCCAGTTCCTCGAACATGCAATCGAGATGCGCCCCGAGGTGGTCGACATCCGCACCCGGTTGGTCAACCTGTATCGCCGTGCGGCGCGACACGATGTGTATCTGCAGCTGAGCCGGATCGGCTTGGCGCGTTTGTTTGTCAAAGGCAGCATGTTCGAACAGGCCATCAGCGAGTTCCGCAGCCTGCAGCAGCTCCACCCCGAGCGCATCGACATCACCACGGCACTCGCCGAAACCCTGTGGCGCAACGGTGACGAGCGCGAAGCGTTCGAAATCAGCCAGGTGTTGCTCCAGCGTGAGCCCGATGTGTTGAAAGCGCAATACATCGTGGCGCGCTACCAGGCGGGCCGCGACAGTGAGCTGAGCCAACGCAGCTGGGCCCACGCGCAGATGTTCGATCCGTTTTTTGATGTAGCCCGCGAGTTGTTCGGGCATGCGACGCTCCCCAGTGCCCCGGCCTGGTTGCTGCCGGAGTTCCCCGCTGCCGACCAGGTCGGTGTGAAAGCGGCGCGTGCGAGTGCGGTCCAAAGCAAAGAAGTGCTCTTCCCCGCGATCCCCGATCTCGATCACGCGGCAGTCTTGCACGACATGCGCACCCAACCGCGCCACGGCATCTATGCCCAGACCGACGACTGCGCCTGTATGGGCGAAGGCGGGCACGGCGACAGCCACGAACCGGTGGCGGTGAGTGCCGGCGTCGCAGACGTGACGGCTCCGTCGTTGCTGGCCGGGATGCTCGACCAACCGCTGCGGCCCGCGGCTGCGGTCCCGGCGACCGATGCGTTGCCCTACGCACCGAGCCATGACCAGACGGTCGAGATACTGCGCGGCGGGCGCGAGACCACGCCGGTGGAACCAGAGCACACCGACGTCGTGACCGAGACGGTGCAGACCTACGCGCAACCAGTCGCGAACCCGCGCGGGATGCCTTTTGTGACGCACCAGCCCATCGACGAAGACGATCGCTTTTTGGCGACGGTGTTGTCGGCCGGCGATGCAGGGGCAGACAGTGCCGCCGACTACGACAGCCGGGGGCGTGCGGCCGTGGCAGCGCCGATTAAGTTGAGCATCAACACGACGCAGCTGCAGACCATCACGTCGCTCGACGATTTGTATGCGTTGCTTGCGCGGCTCGAAATCAGCCACACGCCGTCGCCCACCGAAGACCTCCGCGAGGTGGTCGCGCGCATCCTGGGCAATGGGTTCGTCGATGCAAAAAAAGTCACGCCCGTACCCGATCCGCGGTTCAGCCGGCAGGCGTCGCACGCAGCGGCTGCCACCCACGACGCGTTGATCGAGCGCACGAAGAGCGATCGAAGGTCTGCACGGCCGGTCCGCCCGGCGGTGCCGGCGCAGAAGACAGCGCCGGCTGCCGAGGCACCGACCGCCGATCCGCTGTTGGCCGATTTGTTTTTGTCGTCGCGTTCGGCTGAGATGCCGGCGGCGATCTCTGCTGCACTGCCACGGGCGTCAGATGGCAAGCCGGTGCCCACCGGGCCTGCCATCGAGATGCCGCCGCCGCGGGCGCTCCCTAGCGTCAATGCGTCCGTTGCCACGGCGACACCGCAACCTGCAGCCGCTGCTCCCGACAACGACATGTTGTCGTCGCTGCTGGCGACGACCCTGCCGCAGCGCTCGGGAGCTGCTCCGGTCGCATTCGATCTGAGCAATCTGGCGGTGAGCCAAGGGATGCGTCTGCAAGATTTCCCCGATACGGGTGCCCGCCCGGCGGTCGACGCCGAACGCGTGCTGCGTGAGGTGGGCGTGACCACGGGGGAAATCAGTCGCTCCGGGGCTGCCGCGGGCACGGTGGCTGCAGCCGATGCATTGCTCAACCCGAGCTCCGGGGTGAACCCAGCCCCTGCCGTCGCCAAGCCCGATGTGGTCGCTGCCCCTGGAGAACCGACTGCCCAACCGCATGCGAAAGCCGTTGGTCTGGGCACACCGGTGACCCAATCACGCCGTAGCCAGACGACCGGGACGACGACGACGCAGATCAACGAGTACCTGCGCCAGCTCCAAGACGACCCCGAAAACGCTTCGATGCGCTTGGCGGTGGCACGCGCAGCCTCGAACACCACGATGTTCGAGACCGCGTTGGTGCAGTATCGGCACCTCATCCGCACGACGATGCTCCTGGACGACGTGGTGACCGACCTGCGCGCACTGTTGGCGAACGAATCCGACGCGCAGAAACGACGCGAGTGCAGTCGCTTGCTGGGGAACGCATATGCGCGCCAGGGCAAGGTCCAAGAGGCGGTCGAGGCGTACCGGATGACGAACATGAGCGGTCCGCCGCCGGCCCTCTGACACACCGACAATCGCTGAGCCACAGGCGCACCGTACGGGTCACGTACGGTGCGCTTTTGACCACGCCGATTCCACAGTCACGGGCTGTGGGTGGTATGATAGTGAGTGGAATAGGAATAGTCGTCGAGGAGAAGTTCTGTGGAGCGTTCACTGATTATTTTGAAGCCAGACGCCGTGCAGCGCGGTCTGGTCAGTGCCATTCTGGGTCGCCTCGAGCAGCGCGGCCTGCGCATCGTCGGTCTCAAG
>JBJOJU010000118.1:0-7718 GCA_046046485.1 Chloroflexota bacterium
TGGAGGGTCTCGGTGGAAAAGCGGGCGCGTTCCTGGTGCGGCGAGCGCACGGTGATCAGGAGGAAATGCGTGAATGGCGGCTGCTCCATTTTTTGCCGCCACTCGATCTCCTGCTCGTAGAAGCCCTCGAAGTCGTGGTGCCGCGCAAACTGGATCGCGGGATGAAACGGCGTGTAGCTCTGAACGACGACCTCGCCTTCGACATCGCCGCGGCCCGCGCGCCCGGCGACCTGCGTGAGCAGCTGGAAGGTCCGTTCGGCGGCGCGGAAGTCCGGCAGATTGAGCCCGAGGTCGGTGTTGATGACCCCCACGAGGCGCACATTGGGGAGGTCGAGCCCTTTGGCGATCATCTGGGTGCCCACGATGACGGCGGCGGCGTGCTGGCTGACGTCGTGCAACAGCGATGCGTGGGCCCGGGCGCTATCTGCGCTGTCGCGGTCCCACTGAAAGACCGGCACACCCGGGTAGGCAGTGCGTAACCACTGTACGACGCGTTGGGTGCCCCCGCCGTACTCGAGGAATGCGCTGCCGAAGCACTCACGGCAGTTGCGCGTGCTCGGTTGGCGGTGGCCACAGGTGTGACAGAGCGACTCGGTCTGGCCGCCCAGCCCGTGGCTGACGAGCGGGGTGCTGCAGCGCGGGCAGCGTTCGACGGTGCCGCAGAGGGTGCACAGCCGACTCCCCGTCGAGCCGCGGCGGTTCAGCAGCAGCATGACCTGCGCCGGTTGCGCCAATGTCGCACAGATGCGGTCGTTGAGCTCGGTGCTGATCTGCTGGCCGAGGTCCACCGTCGCGGAACTGCGCATGTCCACGACGCGGATCGGCGGGCGGGGGATCGCAGCTCCGTCGCTGCCGACGCGCTCGGGCAGTCGGTGCACCGACACCGTCCCCGTGTCGCCGGCGTGCATCAGCTCGACTGACGGTGTGGCGCTCCCCAGCACCACGGGCACCTGTGCTGCGCGGGCATAGACCATCGCGCAGTCGCGCGCGTTGATCAGTGGGGCGCGATTGGCTTTGTAGGAAGCGTCGTGTTCTTCGTCGACGACGACCAGCCCCAAGGCGGGCAGCGGGACCGACAGTGCCGACCGGGGACCCAAGACGATCGAAATCTCGCCCCGCTGTGCGGCAGCCCAGACTGCGTGCCGCTGCGCCAGTGGGATTTCGCCGTGGATAACGGCGACCCTGCCGGGGAAGCGGGTCTCGAAGCGCTGGGCGAGTTGGGTCGTCAGCGCGATCTCGGGCACGAGCACCAGCGCCTGCCGCTGGGTCGCGATGCAGTCGTCGATGAGGGCAAAGTAGATCTCTGTCTTGCCACTGCCGGTCACGCCGTAGACGAGAAACGGCGCATAGCGCCGCTCGCTGAGCGGCAACCGGATCGCTGCGACGACTGCGTTCTGCGCGGCGGTCAACGCGACACTACTGCGCGGGAGCGGCGGAGCCGCCGGAGGCTCATCCGCGGGAACGAGGACCCCGCGTTCTATCAGGGCCCGCCGGGCAGCGCTGTACCCGCCGCTGCGCTGTGCCGGCTGTTCCCCGCTGGTGTATGCAGCGATGACGGCGCTGCGGTGCTTCGACGCGGCGATCCATGCCGCTGCCGCTGTCGCTGCCGCTGCATCGACGGTGAAGGCTGTTTCGCGGGTCTGTCGCTGTGGAACCGTCGCCGGCTCGTACTGAGCGTCGACGTAGCCCCGCTGCACCAAGGTGGTCAGGACGTCGGTGAGTTGTTCGGGCGTCTGCGCGATGACGGCGGCGAGCTCGCTGGTGGTGTGGGCGCCGTTTTTGCGCAACACATAGAGGATGACCCGTTCGGGCGGGGGCAGCTCGCCCAGCTGGACCTCGATACCGGCATTGCTGGCGTGCCAGCGCACGGTCAGGGCCGGGAACATCGCCTGCGACACGAATACCGTGAGTGCGAGCCCGAGCGACACGACATAATGGCTGGCCATCCAGCGGGCGAGCTCGAGTTGGGCCGGGGTGAGTGCATAGGGAGTCGCGACGGCGACGTCGTCGACGGTATCGGGGTGGTCGACGAAGCCGATGACCACGGCGCTGGGGTATTTGCGCTCGCGCGCGAGGGTGACGATACTGCCCACGCGTACGGGAGTGTCTGCGTCGAGACGCACGACGAGTGGCCGCCGGTCGAACCCATAGCGGCGGGTGGTCACCTGATGGACGCTGGCGTGGCGTGGGCTGTCGGCTGGAATGGACAAAAACGCTTCCCGATGCGGAAAATACATCCGAGTATACCATGGAACGCAGTGCACTGTCGCCCCGTACCGACGCTGGTTTGCATAACCGACAGTTCTTTGCTATACTCATCGCTTGGGAATCTTTCTTCTGCCCCACCATCGTGCACGCTGCGCAGCGCGCACGCACTGAGCGGGGCATCTCCAGAGGAGCAATCATGCGCGATCGCAAACGTGACTACGAACTGTTGTTCATCGTCTCACCTCTGCGTTCTTCGGAAGAAGAAATCGCAGCCACGGTCGAGAAGGTGGCGCAGTCCATCGCAACCGTTGGGGGCTCGGTGAGCTCGACCCAACAGACCGCCCCGTGGGGCCGCCGCAAGTTCGCCTACCCGATGCGTGAGTACGCCGAAGGCGAAGCCAGCCGCCGCGTGTTCAACGAAGGGTACTACGTCTTGGTCACCTGTTCGTTGCCGACGTTGCAGATTCGTGAGCTCGAGCGTGTCTTGAAGCTCAACGATTCGATTCTGCGCTACATGTTGACGGGTATCGAAGCCCGCCCCGCAGCACCCGCAGCCGAAGCAGAAGCACAAGCGTAATACAGCACAATCGAGAGGTGAACCATGACCGAAGATAATCGCCGTGCCCCAGCCCAGCGCCGCAAATTCGGCGGGCGCCGCAAAGTCTGCATTTTCTGTGTCGACCACATCGGCACGGTTGACTACAAAGACCTCAAGCGTCTGCAGCGTTTTGTTTCGGAACGCGGCAAGATCCTCCCGCGTCGCCGTTCTGGCACCTGTGCCAAGCACCAGCGCTCGTTGACGATTGCGATCAAGCGCGCACGCCACATGGCGTTGATGTCGTTTGTCGGGTCGACCACCCGCAATTAAATCGGCTGTCGGTACAATGCGGTGCGTCTAGCGCACCGCATTTCTCTTTGATACATGGACCGCAAGAGGAAGGACTGGCATGACACAGTCAAAGCACGAAGCGCGCGAACAAGCACGTCGTGTGGCGCAGAATCGTGATCATTCCCGACGTGGGCGTGAAGAACGCCGACGTCGTTTGGTGTTGATAACCACATTCAGCGCGATTATTATCGCGGTGCTGGCGTCGGTCTCTGGGGTGCTGTACGACCGGGTGTACATCCCGTCGAAGTCGGTCGCCAGTGTCGCAGGCGTCACACTGACCCGCTCCGGCTACGTCATCGAGAAGCGGTTGACGTTGGCCTCACAGGTTGCACAAAACGTGTTGTTGGCCGCGTTCGGCGGGCAGTTCGCCGAGCGATTCCAGCAGCAGAATCCCTACCTCGAGTCGCAGGTAGCCGAGTTGAATGTCGCCGCCGAACCCGATGGTTCGATTGTGCAGAGCTGGGTCGACCGGCAATTGCTCATCAAGGGCGCCGAAGAACAGTACCAGATCTCGCTCGACGAGGGTGCAGCCGACCAGGCGTTCATCCGCGACTACGGGCAAGTGTTCGGTAATCTGCCCGCGGCCAACGCCACGGCTGAGCCGACGCGGACCCCGGGCGGGCTCGAGCCGACCATGACCATCCGGCCGACACAGGGTGCGCCCACGGCGTCACCCGACGCCACCAAGGCCGGTGCGCTAGTCGCCCCGATTCTCGACCAAGTCTACAAGAACTACGTCGATAGCCTCAAAGCCAACAACATCACTGGCAAACTGACGCGCGACGACTTCCAACAGGCCTTGCAGATCCAGTATGGTCGCCAGGCACTCATCGAAGCCGTCAAGGAAAAGTTGGTACCTGCCGATGGCTTTGCTGCCTCGACTGAGCCGACCGGCTACAACACCAGCCACATCCTGGTGCGTGTCGATGCGCCTGCGGGTGCATCGGAAGCCGATGTCGATGCACTGTTTGCTGCAGCGAAACCGCAAGCCGAGGCAATCTTGGCCAAGATTGTCGCCGGTGCCGACTTTGCCGCGACCGCCAAAGCGGAATCGCAGGATCCTACCAGCGCCAAGAACGACGGCAAGATGGATGTCTTCGACAAGACCGGTCGTTCGGTCGCTGGCACCCAATTCGACCCGGCGTATGTCGCAGCAGCGACGGCTTTGACCGAAGGTGCCTACACCACCCAACTGGTCAAGACCCAGTTCGGCTGGCACATCATCAAGCTCAACGAGTTGTCGATTCCGACGGTCGAAGACCAGCTGGCCACTGCCCGCAGCGAGGCCTTCGATGCCTGGTTGCCCACCCTGGCAGCCAAGTACAGCGTGACCTACGCAGTCGAGCCGACGGCGACCGCGGTCCCCGAGCCGACCGCCGCAGCACCGCTGGCACCGACGGCGGCGCTGGCAGGCTACCCCACCGACACCCCTGAGCCGCCAGCGACACAGACGGCCGCTGCCCTGACGACGTCACCGACACCGTCTGCGACGGCGACGGCGACCGAGACAGTCATCCCCACGGCGACCCCCACCCCCTAGTACCTACGAGTCCTGACCTGCGGTATCATTGATTTCAATGATGCCGCAGGTTTGTGTCCCGGTGAAGGAGCAGTCAGATGCGACGATGGAAGCCGTTCCCCTCGATGGGTCGTTGGTTGGCGCTCGCGTTGGCCATCGTCTTCACAATCGGTAGTGGCTTTTTCGGGTGGCTCTGTGCGATTCGTTTCACCGCTGACCCGACCACGTGGGTCATCGACCTCGATTTCTTCCTACGCTTCCTCGCGTTTCTCGTGATGCTCTTCTGTGCCGGCACGGCGTGGTTGCGCTTTATCAGTGTGACCTCACTCTGGTACGGCATCGACCGCAACGTCGTCTTCATCGGCTCACTGGGTAACGTCGAAATGGTGCCCCTCACCGACATCGTGCGCCTCGACTTCGGGGTGCGGGTCGATGGGCTGCCGGTACCTCTCATCCAGGGCATCGGGTGCTATTGGGGCACCGGCCGGGCCAACGAGCACGCCTCAGTACTGGTGCGCAGCACGATCCCTCCCAGTCGCTGTATTTTCATTGTCACGAACAGCGACACGTACGCGATTTCGCCGGCTGAGCTCGAGGTGTTCGTCCAAGAACTCGAACAGCGGCGCCATCTCGGGGCCACCAAGGAACACGCCACCGAAATCGTCCACGGGCCATGGTTCAATACCCCGTTCTGGCACGACATGAGCACCATCTATTTGTTGGCGGTCGCGTGTCTGATCAATGTCATCGCTGTCGGCGTGTTGACCTATGCCTTCCCACAGCTGCCAGCACAGGTCGAGATGCGCTTCGATGCGGTCGGTGGTGTGTCTGAACTCCGGCCACGCCATCAGGCGTTGTTCTTGCCCTTGGCAGCGTTCGGGGTCACGCTGGTCAATCTCTTCGGCGCCCTCGTCTTTTTCCGCTATGACAAATTAATCGCCCGTATGCTGCAAGGGGCATCGGTGGTCGTCCAAATCTTGTTTTGTGTCGCCGTCATCATGCTTGTTCGTTCCTGACGCGCACACGTTGACCCTCGCAGCACCGCAGCGAGCACCCTGATGTACACCGAATACCTGGTCCTCATCAACCGAGTCGTGGGCAGTGTCATCCTGGTGGTGACCTTCTCGTTGTGCGCGTATATGTCGATCCGTGCCTGGGGAGCGGCGATTGCGCGTGCGCTCACGACGTTGTTGTTTGCCGTCGTGGCAGTGTCGGTGGCTGCCGTGTTGGTGCGGCTCGCGCACGACAGCACGGTCATCGAGTGGTTGTTGCGTGGGGTCTGGGTGGGGATTCTGTTGGTCCCGGCGAGTCTCGTCCACATGGTCTCAGCACTGGCTGCACAGGTGCAGACGCGCCCGATGCGCACATGGCAGGTGTTGGCGGTGTATGTCATCGCCGCGGTCGGCGCGCTGGCTGCACTGCTCAGCGACACCGTGATTTCGATGCCGTTCCGCACCGGCCTGGTACCGGCGTTGACGCCGCAGTGGGGGTTCCCCATCGTCGCGTCGCTTGCATTTGGGTTGACGACCTGGGGCTGGATCATGCTGTGGGTGCTGCGGCAGGGCGTGTACACGTCCGGGTTGCGCCGACGGCTCGGGTATATGCTGGCTGGTTGGTACGGTCCGCTGTTCTTGACCTTCCCCGTGTTGTCGCTACTGCCAGATACGTGGCTGTTGCCGTCGGCACTCGAGGTGGGCATGGCGACCCTGGCCGCGCCGGTTGCCGGGATTCTGACGGTCGTTTTGGCCTATAGTGCGACCTTTGTGGGGACGCCGCAGCCCGATCGCCTCGTCAAGCATGATTTCGTGCGCTGGTGGCTCTACGGTCCGTTCATCGGCATCAGCATTATTTTGTTTCTCCAGGTCGTGCCGGTCGTGGCGGGGTTGACCCGGCTGCCGGTCGAAATCTGGTCCATCTTCGGCATCATGACGATGACGGTGGTCATGCCCGTCGTGGTCGCACAGATTCGTCCGTTCCTCGATCGCTTGATCTACGAAAACGACCAAGAAGAAATCGATTATCTGCGCGCGCTGCCGCGGACTGCGTTCACGCAGGCAGATCTGCGCCGTTTCCTCGAAAACACGCTGACCGTGATCTGTGGCGCGACCAAGAGCGAATCGGCGTTCGTCGCCGCTCCCGATGAATACGGTATCTACACCATCAAAATGCTCTACGGAGCACGCCGCGCAGTGCGCACGCTCTTCGATGCCCACCCGCTCGACGGGCTCATCGCGTTGCTCAGCGCCGCCGATACTGCTGCCGACACCGTGCTGCAGGGCTACGCGTTTGCCCTGTTGCGCGACCCCGAACACCGGGTCGTGGGGGTGCTGGGTTGGCAACACCGTGACCTGTCCCTCGCGCCGGAGGTGCTGCAATTGCGCCAGACCCTCACACAGCAGATCGAACACGCCCTGGTGATGTATCAGATGCAACAGCGTTTGTTCGATACCCTGCGTACCATGGCCCCCGAAATGACCAGCCTGCAGCGGGTGAGCTCCCGGCTCGAACAGGCGTCGCCCGAAGCGCTCGGTGGCCTCGCCGACGACGTCGCCATGCTGCCCGAGTACACCAGCCTGGTGCGAGACGCCCTGACCCACTTCTGGGGTGGCCCGCGCCTGTCCGACAGCCCACTCTTGGCGTTGCGTACGGTCAAGCGCCACATAGACGAATCGAATCTCCCCCCAGCCAAAGCGCTCCAGCAGGTGCTGCGGGACGCCATCGAGACGCTCAAACCGGCTGCAGACGCGTCTGCGACCAGCAACGAGGCGATTTTGTACAACATTTTGGACATGCGCTTCATCCAAGGCCGCAAGATCCGCGACATCGCCCAGCGCCTCGCACTGAGTGAATCCGATCTCTATCGCAAACAGCGGATTGCGATCGAAGAAGTCGCCCGGTACGTCAGCCAAATGGAAGAGACGCATATCGATCGCAACCGTGAGTGAGCGGGCCGGGAGTCAGTCCATCGAACGGTCACCGACGAAATCGGTGGTAGAATAGTAGCCGGTTTTAGCGTTATGGGAAGGTGTATACGTGAGCACTCAAGCATATGATGTCGTCGTAGTCGGTGCTGGCCCCGGCGGGTATGTCGCAGCGATTCGG
>JBJOJU010000128.1:0-2807 GCA_046046485.1 Chloroflexota bacterium
CTGCGCTTCGATCGTTCCGTCCACCTGCCCGACACTCGCACGCGGGTGGTACTGCCGGTGCGCTACAACGAAACGGTCGTCGGATTGCTCGACCTCCAGCACAATGCGCTGTTGTCGCATGTCCACGGCGAAATCGAAGGTCTCCAGCTCGTCGCGAACCAAATCGGGATCGCTCTGCAAAACGTCGACCTGTACCAAGCAGCACGAGCAGCGCAACAGGCAGCCGAACAAGCCGACCGACTCAAGACCCGGTTGCTCGCCAATGTCAGTCACGAGTTGCGCACCCCGCTGCACATCATCTTGGGGTATAGCCAGCTGCTCATCACTGACCCTGCGCCCCACGGGGTCGCCATCGGCGACGAGGTGCGCAACGACATCGCCACCATCCAGCGCAGCGCCGAGCACTTGGTGATGCTCATCAACGACCTGCTCGACTTGTCGCGGGCCGAAATCGACGAACTCGTGCTCTTCCCCGAACAGACCGACCTGCACGCCGTGCTCGAATCGACTTTCACCGAATTGATGACGACGCTGTTCCGCCCAGGGGTGCGTTGGCAACTCGATATCCCCGAGCCGTTGCCGTTGGTGTTTGTCGATGCGACTCGCATTCGCCAGGTCCTCCTGAATTTGTTGGGCAACGCCGCAAAATTCACCCCTGCCGGTGCCATCACGTTGGGTGCGGTCCCCGAACCGCCCTACATCCACGTGTGGGTGCGCGATACCGGTATTGGGATTGCACCGGAGCACCAGACAGCGATCTTCGAGCCGTTCGTGTCGCTCGAAGCACCCAGTGGCGACCCGGGCACGTCCGGTGAACGCAACCGTGACGCGGGTGGGGTCGGCTTGGGGTTGGCGATTTCGCGCCGACTGGTCGCGTTGCACCGTGGGATTATCACGGTCGACAGTGCGGTGGGGAGCGGCAGCACCTTTCATGTCTACCTGCCGGTGCGCAGTATGACAGGCGAAAGTGCCTCGCCTCATACCCCCGACGCTCCGGTGGTACTCGCGCGGCTCGGCGACGACGCAGTGCCGTCGCCGTCGGTTGATGCCATGGCACAGCGCATCGGTGTGCCGGTTGTGACGGTCGATAGTGTGGCGGCACTCGACGCACTCGCCGAACATGCGTACCCGGTTGCCTTGGTGTGGCACAGCACGCAACCCTTTGCTGCAGCGCAAGCAGTGTTCGATCGGATCCACGCCCACCCCGTGTTGGCACGCGTCCCGTTGTTTGTCTACGACAGCGTTCGGCGCCGCGATAGTCTTCCGTTACTGCAAAAATCACTTAATGATGTCAAATTTTTTAAATATTACGATAACGAAAGTTTATCGTCTTTTGAAGTTAATATTCATATTGTTATCGTCGACGATAACCCACGGCTGCACGAGATGTACACAGAAGTCATCAACCGCACATTTCCGACTGCACTGGTGACGAGCTGCCTCGATGGAGCGTTGCTGCCCGAGACATTGAGCACGGTGCCGCCGCCGACGATGTTCGTGCTTGACCTGGTGATGCCGGGTCGCGACGGGTTCGATACCCTCGAGTGGATCCGTCAACAGCCCAGTCTGGCGCGGGTGCCGGTGGTTGTCCTGAGCGGGAAAGTGCTGTCGCGCCACGACGTCCAACGGCTGCAGTACCCTCAGACCGTGTTGCGACCCAAGGTGGGCAATACGCACGAGAGTTTGGCAGATCTGCTGCGACAGGTCGCGGCGAGTGGGTTGACCAACCCGCCGCATTTGAGTACCGCTGCACGGCATGCGTTGGCGTATATTCAGCAGCATTATGCAGAGCGTTTGAGCCGTGAGCGCATCGCCAACGAAGCCGGCGTGAGTGAGAGTTACTTGACCCAGGTTTTTCAAAACGAACTCGGGGTGACTCCGTGGACGTATTTGGCGCGCTACCGCATTACCATGGCGTGCGAGGCGTTGTTGGCAAGTGACGAGAGTATTTCGGATATCGCGATTTCGGTCGGTTTCGACGACCCCGGATATTTCAGCAAAGTGTTCCGCAGTGAGACGGGGATGACCCCGCGCGAATTCCGAGCGCGTGGAGTGTCGTAATTTGTTTTGAAATGGTTGTTTTTTCATAGTATTTACCAAGTAATTTGTATATAATGTACAAATTACAAACATTCGGTGAGTGAGCAGCCATGCCGAAAGCACGTGTCACAATCGAAGATGTCGCCCGCGCATCGCATGTGTCGGTCGCGACGGTGTCGATGGTTCTCAGTGGGAAGCCAGGCATTAACGCCACGACGCGCAAGCGGGTGGCAGTGATCGCGCAGACCATGGGCTACCAACGACGGATCCGTGTCAGCGAGAAGCCGCTCCGGCGCGTCGCTGTCTTGGTCGATCACGGGGATTCCATCGACGTGGTGAGCACCGGGTTCGTCGATCGTCTCGTCGAAGGGACGAAGGAAATCATCGAAAAACTGCGCATGCACTGCGAAATCGACGTCGTCGATCGTTCGATGTTCATCGAAGACGACCACAGCGACAGTGCACAGTCGAACTACGACGGCGTCATCGTGTTGGGTGTCGAACCCGACCGTGAGTTCAATGCACGGCTGCTCGATCTGGGCATCCCCGTGGTCTTGGTAGGCATGTTCGCCGACACCATGTACACCGACGCCGTGCAGATCAACCACTATCACTGCATGTTCGACATCACCAATCACCTGATCAGCATCGGCCATCGGCACATCGGCATGGTGGGTGGGACCGCGTCGACGATCCCCAATCTGCGCTACCGACACCACGGTTTTCTGCATGCGCTGAGCGACAGTGGACTCGACGCTGGCTATATC
>JBJOJU010000129.1:0-2689 GCA_046046485.1 Chloroflexota bacterium
TTGGTGCTGCTGCTCTACGCAGTGGGCTACATCTTGCTGACTCTGACCAACGGCAGCACGGAGCTCGTGCCCAGCGCCCGCGGCGTGCTGCGGATCTTGTGGCCGTCGATGGCGCCGTTGCTCTGCTTCGTCGTGCTGTCGCTGCTGACCCACCGCTATCAGCCGCGGGTCGACCAGCTGCTGTTGCCGATGACGGCGTTTCTGAGCGGGATGGGCTTGCTCCTCTCGGCGCGACTCGACCCGAGTCTGGCGGTGCTCTACCCCGATACCTACCCCAACATCGATGTCCGCCAAGCCGTCTGGATCACCGTCGGCGCAGTTGTCTATGGCGTCATCGTGCTGGTGCCGTGGGACACCATTCTGCGCCGTGCCACGCGTATGACGTTGTTCGACCATCTCGCCCAGTACCGCTATGCCTGGTTGTCGATCGGGCTCGTTCTCATCGTGGCGACGTTCATTTTCGGGTCTGACCCCAACGACAGCGGTGTGCGGGCGTGGTTGACCATCGGGCCGCTGACGTTTCAACCGTCGGAACTCCTCAAAATCCTGCTGGTGGTCTTTTTGGCGTCGTATCTCGAGGACTACCGCAACCGCATCGACCGTGGTACCCGGCTGTGGGGCATCGCCCTGCCCACATTGCCCGCGTTGGTGCCCCTGCTGGTGATGTGGGGCATGGCGATGCTGCTCATTGTGCTGCAGCGCGACCTCGGGGCGGCGTTGATGTTGTTTTCGGTCTTTTTGGCGATGGTCTATGTGGCGACGGGGCGTGGGTTGTATGCCCTCGGCGGGGTGCTGGCGTTCGTGGTCGGTGCGGTGGTGCTCTATCGCCTGCTGCCCATCGTCCAGTTGCGGGTCGGGTTGTGGCTCGATCCGTGGACCCAGACACGCGGCTACCAGTCGATCCAGGCGATGTACGCCTTTGCATCGGGGGGTATCTTCGGCAGCGGCATCGGCCAGGGGATGCCGGGGATCGTGCCGGCCGCGCACACCGACTACGTCTTTGCCACTATCGGCGAAGAACTCGGGCTGCTAGGAGCAGTCGGGACCTTGTTGGTCTACCTTTTGTTGGCGGTGCGCGGCTACGGCATCGCACTGCGGTTGACGGGGCAGTTTTCGACGTTTGCCCAGTTGCTCGCGGTGGGGTGCACCACGATTTTGGTGGTGCAGGCGTTCATCATCATTGGCGGAAATGTCCGCCTCATCCCGCTCACCGGCATCACCCTGCCGTTTGTGTCGTACGGCGGCTCCGCCGTGCTGATGAACTTCGTGGTGATGGCGCTGTTGGCCAGGGTTTCGGTGTTGCAGCGGGGAGTGGGCGAGCGCTCCGAGGCGTAATTGGGCGCAGCGGGTCGGCCGGTGCGCGTTTTCTCACGAAAAAAGAACCTGCCGTGTGCCGTGTCCGACGGCTTTGGTAGAATACCCATACACACAAGGAGCGCGACAGTGACGACCCTACTACTCATCCGCCACGGGATCAACGATTGGGTCCATGGCCGGCTCGCTGGGCGTATTCCCGGGATCCATCTCAATGACGAAGGCAACGCGCAAGCGGTCGCATTGGGTGCCCGGATCGCACATATTCCGTTGGCCGCGATCTACGCCAGCCCACTCGAGCGGACGATGGACACCGCTGCCGCGGTGCAGGCGGGGCGTGACCTGGCCATCACGCAGGTCGCCGACCTGCGCGAGGTCGATTATGGCGAATGGCAAGGCGCCGAGCTGAAAGTGCTGTACGAAGACAAACGCTGGCCGGGTGTGCAGCATTACCCCAGTGGGACGCGCTTCCCCGGTGGCGAAACCCTGGGCGAAGCCCAGATGCGCATGGTGAAGGCCATCGACGCCATCCGGGCACAGCACGGCGAACACGACATCGTCGCAATCGTCTCGCACGCAGATCTCATCAAGCTCGCCTGTGCGTACTACATAGGGATGCACATCGATCTTTTTCAGCGGCTCGACATCCAGACCTGTTCGGTCACTGCGTTCCGTTTTACGCCGATGGGGCCGCGGATGTTGGCGTTCAACGACGTCGGCAGCCTGCTCCATGTCATCCCCAAGCCGCCCGAGCCGCCGGCAGAGGCCGCCACAGAGCCACAGACACCATGAAATACACCTATGATTTCGACCCGGCCTCGCATCTGACGGTGGGCACGGTGGGCAAACCGGGCCAGCGGACGTTTTATATCCAGGCGCGCAAAGGCCGCCAGTTGTTGTCGTTTGTCGTCGAAAAAGAGCAGGTCCGGGCACTCGGGCAGGCGTTCGAGCGGCTCCACGACGACATCGTGGCAAACAACCCGTTGGTGTCGACCAGTGACGACGCGCTGCATATCCGCGATATGAGCCTCTCGGAGCCGCTCGAGCCGTCGTTTCGGGTGGTGCAGATGGGGCTAGGCTACGACGCCGACCGCGACATGTGCGTATTGATCCTGCACGGGATGAGCGAAGACGACGACGACCAGACACCATCGGCGCGCATCAGTATCCCCCGCGGGCACGTGACCGAGCTCAGTCAACACATCACGACGGTGGTCAACGGTGGCCGCGCGGTCTGTGGGAACTGTGGGCGCCCCAAAGACCCCGATGGGCATTTCTGCCCCCAGATGAATTGAACGCGCGCGGAGGTAGCCGTGACTGACGACCGGCCGGCGCTGAGTGTCGCCGAAATGTTGGCGTTTTTGACCTATGCAGA
>JBJOJU010000174.1:0-12580 GCA_046046485.1 Chloroflexota bacterium
CGTTGGCCGGCAGCGTCCACGGGGTCGTGGTCCAGGCGATGAAACTGGCGCCGGCCAGGGCGGCGTCGAGGGCATGACCGCTGGGTTTGTGGCGGAAGCGCAGCCAGACTGACGGATCATCGACGTCGTCTTCGAAGCCGAGGTTGACTTCGGCATCGGAGAGGGTCGTGCCGCAGCGGGGGCAGTGCATGGTGACTTTGTAGTCGCGGAACAGCAGATTGCGATCCCAGAATTGGCGCAGGATCCACCACAGCGACTCGATGTACGAGTTGTCGTAGGTGCTGTAGGGCTTTTCCATGTCGATCCAATAGGCGATGCGGTCGGTCATCCGCTCCCATTCGGAGATATAGGTCTGGACCGAGGCCTTACACTCGGCATTGAAGGCTGCGATGCCGAAGCGTTCGATGTCGGGTTTGCCCGAGAAGCCCAGTTTTTTCTCGACTTCGATTTCGACCGGCAGACCGTGGGTATCCCAGCCGCCGCGGGCGCCGATGACGTGTTCGCCGCACATGCGGTGGTAGCGGATGATGATGTCTTTGGTGACGCGGGCTTCGACGTGATGGATGCCCGGTTTGCCGTTGGCAGTGGGGGGCCCTTCGTAGAAGATGAAGGGTTTGGCTTTGTCGCCGTGGGCAAGGGCCTTTTTCTTGGTGTCGTCGCTGCGCCAATAGGCACTGATGCGATCTTCGAGGGCGACGAACGACGTCCGCGTGTCGACCGGTCGGAAACTCATACGTACACTCCATCGTTTTACAACGCGTACAAAAACACAACAAAAAACCCGCCCCTGCGACAGGGACGAGGTGCAAACCCCGCGGTACCACCCTGATTGTCGTGCGGTGCACGACCACTTGTCGGCGCTGACACGCCGTACCCCGATGACGGTGGGTGGCCGGTCGGCTTACGCACCGCGGGGCGGCTTGGGCCTTCTGCTCGGAAGGGATATCGACGACGGGAACCGATGCGCCTTTCACCGACTGCGCACTCGCTGGGACGGTCCGGACCGTGGCCGACGTGTCTTCGTCATTGCACGTGCCAAAAGTATAGCACAATTCATGCATTCGTCACGGAGCAGCCCGATTTTGTGTGCTATACTACGGGCAGTTGTTGTCTATTTCGTCGGCTTTTTGCCCGACAGGGAGTCGCATCATGGCCAAAGAAACCAAGGGTAAGTCAAAGACCGACGTCACGTCGCGTGACAAGAGCGGCCGCGCCACCGATCACACCTGCGCCAACTGCAACGAGCGCATCATGAACGACCGCGAAATGATTGTCTTGATGGACGACCGCCGCCGCAACAAGACCTACCACCACCGCACCTGCCACCAGAAGACCCTGGGCTAGGGTATAGGCTGTAGGTTGAGGGTTATAGGTTCAGGCAACCGAACCATCCCCCGGCACTGCCGGGGGATGGTTGTTTTGTGGGTCTGCGTTTGAGAGGGTCACACAGCTGTGTGACCCTCTCAAACGCCTCCTACCCCTTCACCCGAATCTGGTCGAACATTGCGTCGTCGTTGGCAGCGATACCCAGACCTTGGGCGACGCCGGTGAACGGGTCCATTTCGACCATCGCCGCGCTGCCGAATTTTTCGGTGAGCATCTGCACGAATTTGGGGATACGCGACGAGCCGCCGGTACGCAACACGACGTGGATGTCGCTGTGTTTGAGGCCGGCTGCTGCGACGGCGCGGTCGACGCAGGCAGCGACCGCCCGTACATCGGGGCCGATCATGCGCTCGAAATCCCACCGCTCGACGATTTGGTCGATGCTGATCCCGGGCATGTGCATCGAGACATTGGCGCTGGCGTCGCTACTCAGGGCGACTTTGGCACGCTCGACGATTTCGTACAACGGAAGCGCGTAGTTTTGGTTGACGAGTGCTTGTAACTGGGCGACTTTGTCGGGCTGGGTACTGGTGCCGATGAGTTCTTCGATGATGCGTTGGAATTTGGGGTGCGACAAATCGAGGATGCTCTGCCATTCGCTCAGGTGGTCGATGATGACGGCGGGGAAGGGCAGCCGCTGCGGGCCGACGGTGGCGGTCGAGCCGAAGTGGGGCAGCAGTTTGCCCATCATGATGCGGCGATCCATGATGTCGCCACCCACGGGCACGCCGTCGTTGGCCAAGACGACGCTGCCGCCACGCCCGTCGGTTTCGATGATGGTGACGTCGAGCGTCCCACCGCCGAAGTCGAAGACCAGGGCTTTTTGGTGCTCCGTGGCGGTGCGGGCGTAGGCGAGCGCGGCCGCATTGGGCTCGGGCAAGAAGGCGAACTCAGGAATGCCGGCGAGCTGGCAGGCTTCAGTCATGCGCCCGATGGCGGTTTCGTCGCCGTCGGGCGTATTGGCGTAGTGCACCGGTCGACCGATGACCATCCGCGTGACCGGTTCGCCGGTGAGTTTTTCGACCCGATCGACGATTTGCCGCAGCACGATGGCGATGAGGTACTCGATGGTGTAGCGCTTGCCGAAAACGTTGGTGTCGATGAAATCGACGTCGCGCAGGTTGGTTTTGAGTGATTGGAACAAGCGGCCGGGCTGATTGGCGTCGACGAGGGCGCCGATGGCCTGCTTGATGATTTCGCCCTTGTCGTTGACGAGCTCGTATTCGCCGAAATTGCGCCAGACGTATTCGATCTTGCGGCCGACATTGGCCTTGGTGAAGCGATCGATGGCTTCGCGGCCGATAAACCGGTCGCCTTCGCGCGTCATGAAGAGCGTCGTGCGCATCACGCGCGGGTTAGGGCTAGCCGGGTCGAGCGGCAAGAGGGTGACCGTCTGCCCGTCGTACAAAGATGCACTAGAATTAGTGGTACCGAAGTCGAGACCGACATGCATGACAGGAGCCTTTTCTCATGACGAACCGGAGTACCGTGGCTTTGGCGCTGTTGCAGGCGCAGGCAGTGTTGTTGCGCCCGAACGAGCCGTTTACCTTTGCCTCGGGCATCAAATCACCGATGTACTGCGACAACCGGCTGTTGCTGGCCAATGTGGCGGTGCGGGCGCTGGTCAGCGATGCCTTTGCGGCGCTGGTCAGCGATGCCGAGGTGGTCGCCGGGACGGCGACGGCCGGCATCCCCTGGGCGGCGTGGGTGGCCGAACGCGCCGGCCTGCCGATGGCGTATGTGCGCAGCGGCGCAAAAACGCACGGACGCGGACGCCAAGTCGAGGGCGCCAGCGTGGCGGGGAAGCGCGTGTTGCTGCTCGAAGACACCGTGTCGACCGGCGAAAGCGCCGTGACCGCTATCGAAGCATTATACAGCGAGGGTGCCGCCAGCGTCGTCTGCGCGTGTGTGTTCACCTATGGCTGGCAAGCGACCTACGACCGCTTCGAGGCCGCCAAGGCCCCGTTGACCGCTCTGACGACCCTCACCCCCGTGCTCGATGCGGCCATCGGCGCCGGCTACCTCAAACCCGAGCAGCGTGCGACCGTCGAAGCCTGGAGCGCGAATCCCAAGGAATGGGGAGTGTAGGTGAAGGGTTAAAGGTTATAGGTTAAGGGTTAAAGGTTAAGGGTTGAGAGATGAAAATACGGTTTCGTATGCCGTCGTTGAAAAAGAAAATCGCCGCGCGGCTTTCGGTGAAGCGCTATGTCCGCCAGTCGCTGGGCTTGAAAGCGCCGCGCGGCTGGGGCTGGGTCACCAATCCGCGCCGCGCGTTGTATAACCGGATCTACAGCCGGACGACGGGTGGGTGCGGGTCGGTCCTCGTGATTGGGCTTCTGATCGCGCTGGCAGGTATGGCGGTGTAGGCGGAGCGACGGAGCGATACGATGGCACAGAGCATTCAGAGTCGGTTGTTTACGCTGATGGTGCGTCTGATGGGATTGAAAAAGCAGATGGCCGACCCAAAACGGGTGCAGGCGATCATCGCTGCGGCGCGCACCCGCGGCCCGCAACCGTACGTGCGTTCGCTCAAGCTGAAACTGCAGTCGCAGATCAGTGAGAGCCAACAGCACGGCCTCACTGTCTACACGCTGACGCCGGCAGGCACTACCCCGGCGACGGCGATTGTGTATCTATGCGGCGGCGCGTATATCTTCGAAGCGTCGGATTTTCATTGGCAATGGATCGACCGGCTCTGCCAAGCGACGGGCGCTGCGTTAATCGTGCCCATGTACCCCAAGATCCCGCACGCGACCGCCGCCGATGCATATGCCGCACTCGAGCCATTGCTGCAGGATGTACTGGTGCACTACGGCAGCGCAGCGGTGCAGTGCATGGGCGATTCGGCCGGCGGCGGTCTGGCGCTGGGGCTGGTGTTGCGCGCCAATGCGCGCGGGCAGGCGCAGCCGGCGCGGGTGGTGGGGTTTTCGCCGTGGGTCGATGTGACGATGGCCAACCCGGCCTGTGCGGCGGCCGAGGCGACCGACAATGTGTTGAGCCGGCATGGCTTGGTCGAATACGGCCGCCTGTGGGCCGGCGCCGAGGACCCCCGCGCGCCGCACATCAGCCCGTTGTACGGCGACTATGTGGGCATGTGCCCGCTGGTGCTCTATGCGGGCGGGCGCGAACTGTTTGTGCCCGACATCCAGCTCCTCTGCGCGCGGGCGCAAGCTGCGGGCGTGGCCGTGACGTATCGCGAATACGCGCAGATGGAGCACGCGTTTGTGATTTTCCCCGGGGCGGAAGCAATGCAGGTAATCGGTGAAATAACGGCATAGCGGTGGGTTGACGCAGAGCGGGGCACAGTGCACTGTGCCCCGCTCTGCGTTTGCCGCGATACCAGTGTTATCCACCCGACCCCATCGACGACACGTCCCGTTCCGCGCGCCCCGTGCCTCCGTGTGCCCCCGCGTGTCTGCGCGATGGCTGGAAGAAATGTCTACTGTAGCGCCGCAGTCGACTGCCGCACCACCAACTCACCCGGCAGGGTCATCTGCTCGCTGTCGCGGTTGCGGATGCGGCCCACCAGACTCTGCATGGCTGCCTCGCCGATGGCCACCCGGGGCTGACGCAGGGTCGTCAACGGTGGCGACGAATACGAGGCCATGTCGATGTCGTCGAACCCGACGACGCTCATTTTCTGTGGCACCGTGATGCCCAAGTGCCGACAGGCCGACAACAGCCCGATCGCACACGAATCGTTATAACAAAAGACCGCCGTCGCCCCGCGCTGCGCAAACACCGAAGCGGCCGCATAGCCGTTGGCCATGTGGTCAGTACGGTTGCCGATGAGCACCAGCTCTTGGTCGGGGGTGATGCCGCGGGTCGCCAGGGCATCGGCGTAGCCGCTCAGGCGCGCTTTCTGCGAGGTCGGCCGGTCGTTGACACCCAGGTACCCGATACGGGTATGCCCCAGATCGAGCAGGTGATTGGTGGCGATGGTTGCACTGGCGTAGTCGTCGCTGCGCACGACCGAGATCTTTTGGTTGAGCTCCTGCTCGCTGATGACCACCGTGGGAATATGGAGGTCGTCGAAGAGCTGATGGTAGCGCGCCGCCATTTGCGAGGCGACCAAAATGATACCGTCGACGCGGCGCTGGCGGGCGGTGGCGACGATTTCTTGCTCGCGCGCGACGATGTCGCGGGTAATCGACAGCATGAGTTCGTAGCCGTAGTGCGCAGCCGAGCGCTCGATGCCCTCGACGACCTTGCCGATGGCCGGGTCGACGATGCTCGACAGAATCACTGCGATGGTGTTGCTGCGTTGGGTACTCAGGTTGCGAGCGGCACTGCTGGGCACATACCCCAGGTCGTGGGCAATCGAAATGACCTTGGCGACGGTGCGGCTGGCGATCCGGCTGTGCCCCTGCAAGGCGCGCGAGACGGTCGACGGCGAGACGTGGGCTTCACGGGCAATGTCATAGATCGATATCGTCATGGTCTACCAGGCATATGTGAAAAGTACCTGATGTCATTCTCATACGCATGCATACGTACTACCAAGAGTAGTGAATGAACGATGTGTTACACAGCGCTTATAGTTGCGTCAGCCCCATGGATCACCCCGCGCTACGCGACACCCCCATGGATCACCCCGCGCTACACGACACCCCCATGGATCACCCCGCGCTACACGACACCCCCAGGGAGCACCTTTCGCTACACGACAGGTCTCCACGGGGGTGACGAACCACGGGGGTGACGAACCACGGGGGTGGCGAACCACGGGGGTGGCGACAACCAATATGTGTGCGGAGCACACCACCTACCAGCGTCGTCATCCCTGTGGAGATCCGTGACCCCGCAGGGGGCCAGGGTGCTCCATGGGGATGACGATCCACGGGCTGACAACGTCCGCCGCTGACGACAGTGCCGTGTGCGATCAGCCCCGTACGGCTGATGGACTCAGCGGGGGCGCGATAACCGCCTGCCTACTTCATCGCGGCCCGCACGACCTCGAGGGTCTGTTCGATGTCGTCGCTGCCGATGCCGTAGTGGGTCACTGCCCGCAGGCTGGTGCCCCCGAAGCCGCCAACCAGCACGCCGTTGGTGGTCAACGTGTCGACGAACTGCTTCATGTCGCGGCCGTCGGTCACCGTGAAGATCACCATGTCGGTCTGGGTGCGCTCGACGCTGCAGCTGAGGCCGGGGATGCTGTCGAGGCCTGCTGCCAGCACCTTGGCCAACTGATGGTCTTCGGCGAGGCGGTCGACCATTTCGTTGAGGGCCACGATGCCCGCCGCTGCCAGCACACCGGCCTGGCGCATGCCGCCGCCCACCATTTTGCGCAGGCGCCGGCACTTGGTGATGAACGCCGCATCGCCCGCCACGATCGAACCGACCGGCGCCGAGAGGCCTTTCGACAGACAAAACTGCACCGTGTCGACGTGCTTCGTGATCTCGGTGGCTGGCTTACCCAGGGCGACGGCCGCGTTGAACAAGCGGGCGCCGTCGAGGTGGACCTTGAGGCCGGCGCTGCTGGCGAACGATTTCACCTGCTGCATATAGCTCGGCTGCACGACGATGCCCCCCACGCCGCCGTGGGTGTTTTCGAGGGTGATTAAGCGCGTCAATGCCGCATGCACGTTGTGCGGGTCACGCACGGCACCGGGCAAGGCGCTGAGGGGGATTTCGCCCATGTCGGTATTGGGGAGCGGGTGAAACGCCACGCCGCCCAGCACCGAGACGCCGCCGGCTTCGTGGTTGTAGATGTGGCATTTGTCGCCGACGATGACTTCGTCGCCGCGGCCGCAGTGCGCCAACACCGCGACCAGATTGCCCATGGTGCCGCTGCTGACGAAGAGGGCGGCTTCTTTGCCCACTTTGGCGGCCGCAAGCGCTTCGAGGGCGTTGACGGTCGGGTCGTCGCCATACACATCATCGCCCAATGGTGCGTGGTACATCGCGTCGCGCATCGCGGGTGATGGGTGGGTGACAGTGTCGCTGCGCAGGTCAATCGTGCGGGTCATCGCGGTGCTCCTGGTTTGTACGGGTCTGGGATACCCCATGATACCGCATTTGCTGCGCCACGCTTGACAGCACGCACTGCCATCGCTATACTCTGGTTAAACGTTTAACTTCTCCATACCTCCCTTGCCCCGAGAACGCCATGGTGACGATCAAACAGGTTGCCGCACAGGCCGGGGTATCGACCGCGACGGTGTCGTATGTGCTCAACGGCCAGGGTTCGATCCCAGCCGAGACGCAGCGACGGGTGTGGGAAGCGGTGAACGCGCTGGAGTACCAACCGCGGCACGCAGCCCGGTCGATGCGCGGGCGCAGTCACACGTTGGGGGTTTCGATTGCGCACGGGTACGACCGCTTGGCCGACCCGGCAGCCGCCGAAATCTTGGCCGGCATGGCTGATGCGGCGTCACAACGCGGTCTATCGCTGTTGTTGATTCCGCGCAGCGAAGACCCGGCAGCCGGTTGTGTGCGAGTGGCGCGCAGTGGGCAGGTCGACGGAGTGGTGGTCTTTGACCCCGCCCACGACGACGGGCGTCTCGACGCACTGACGCACGCGGGAGTCCCGCAGGTCTGCATCGGCGAGGTCGGCGATTGGTGGGTGACCCACGACGTCGCCTTGGGGATGCAACTGGCGGTTGACCACTTGGTCGAGTATGGGCACACGACGATTGCCTTGATCGCACCAGACCCCGAGTTAGTGAGTAGCGACTGGTATCTCGGTGGCTACGAGGCAGCGCTGGCGCGACACGGGTTGGCAATCCCCGACGGTGGGGTGTTGGCGGGTGGGCGGCGCGAGGCCGACGGCGAAGCGGCGATGGCCGAATTGCTGACCCTCGACCAGCGACCGACGGCGGTCATCGCCGCCAGCGACGAGCTGGCATACGGAGCGATGCGGGCCGTGCGCGACGCGGGGCTGCGGGTCGGGGCGGATGTGGCGGTCATCGGGTTCGATGATTTGCCGCCGGCGGCCTACTTGCAACCGGCACTCACGACGATCCGACAACCGCGCTACGACATGGGTGTAGCGGCGATCGGGCTCCTGGATGCGATGGTGCGCCAGCAAGCGCCCAGCCAGACACAGGTAGTCCTCGCGCCGAGTCTACGGGTCCGGGCGAGTACCGGGACGCGTTTGAGTTGATGCAACACCCGGTGACGGGTTTGTATAGAGACTGAGATTGTACGCAACCGATGGAGGGCGACATGGCGGGGATTAAGTTCGATCACGTGTGGAAGCGCTTCGGCGACTTCACGGCGCTCAAAGACCTGAATATCGAAATCGGCGACCAAGAATTCTTGGTGTTGGTCGGTCCGTCGGGTTGTGGCAAAACCACTGCCTTGCGCTGCTTGGCCGGCCTCGAAGAAATCACCGATGGCCACATCTACATCGGCGACCGCGACGTCACCGACATGCCCCCCAAAGACCGCGACATCGCCATGGTGTTCCAGTCGTATGCCTTGTACCCGCACATGTCGGTCTATGACAACATGGCGTTCGGCCTCAAGCTGCGCAAGACCCCCAAGGACGAAATCGATCGCCGCGTCAAAGAATCGGCCGAAATGTTGGCAATCGGGCACTTGCTCGACCGCAAGCCCAAGGCACTCTCGGGCGGTCAGCGCCAGCGTGTGGCTCTCGGTCGCGCCATCGTGCGGAACCCGGCCGTCTTCTTGATGGACGAGCCGCTGTCGAACTTGGATGCCAAGTTGCGTGTGCAGACCCGTGCCGAAATCTCGAAGCTGCACCAGCGCCTCAAGACGACCTTCATCTATGTCACCCACGACCAGACCGAAGCCATGACCATGGGCACGCGCATCGCCGTCATGAAAGACGGCGTGTTGCAGCAGCTCGACACCCCCCAGAACCTGTACGACAACCCGGCCAACATGTTCGTGGCAGGCTTCATCGGCTCGCCGTCGATGAACTTCTTCGATGCCAAGGTTGCACGGGGCGAGGGTGGCCTGGTGGTCGATGCTGGTCCGTTCTCCCTGCCAGTGCCCGCCGACAAGGCTGCCAAGCTCGACGCATTCGTCGGCCAGTCGGTCTACTTCGGCATCCGCCCCGAAAACTTGCACGACGCCAACTACGTGCCCCGCGGTGTGGAAGAAAGCGCCACCCTCAAGGCCAATGTGACTGTGCGCGAGCCGTTGGGTTCGGAAGTCTATGCATTCGTCGAAAACGGCGGCAAGGAATTGGTCTCGCGCCTCGACCCGCGCACCGGTGCGGCCATCGGCAACGGCATCAATTTGGTCGTCGATATGTCCAAGATGCACGTCTTCGACCGCGACAGCGAAAAAGCCATCATCTGATCGCAGCCGCGATACACGGGAAACGATCAAACAAAGCCCCACGTCAGCCCCCGAATGCGGGCATGCTGTGGGGCTTTGGCATGCTGTGGGGCTGTGGTGTTACGGGCGCGTGTCGACCACCGGTGCGAGGACCAGAGGTATATATGCATCGCCGCTGACGACCCCTTCGATCTGGTGTTCGGGGGTGGTCGTGCTGTCGCGTCGGAGCGCCATCGCGAGCGGGCTCTCGGGCGAGAGTGGGGGTGCAAAGGGCAGAAACATCGTTTTCTGCCGGCGATCGACGAACACGAGCACCCCGTCGCGGGGCTGGAGGGTACCGATGATCCGCAGGAGTCGCTGCGTGTCGTGGGTTGCCACGGTCTGCTCACGGATCGTCGTGTCGACGTCTCGCAACGTCACGACGCCCTGCGCGTCGCGGTCGATGGTAGCGATGACGGGGGTATAGCTGCTGCCGGCTTCGGTCCGCCACGGTAACGCAGCGCGTTGGTCAACGGACAGCGTGACTGGTAGAGTGAGCGGGGCGTAGGTGGGTGGTTGGCCGGGCGTGAGGACGACCCACGGCGTCAGGTATGGCTGTGCAGTGTCGGCGACCAGTACCGCGGCGACCCGGGTGTCGGTGGCGAGAGAGTCCGCCGAAAGCGGTACTGCGTCCGGCAGCCAGAGACTGCAGGACGCACAGACGAACACCAAGCAGCAAATAACCCGTTTACGCCACATCAGACTGGCTGCCCTTGCAACGCTGATCGTCGGAGTACAGTCACAACGATGGGCACACAGGCGACGATTGTCGCGATGGCGCAGAGTACGCCGAAGCCCCACCACGCCAAAATGAACCCGGTCGAGAAACTCGCAATCGCCGACAGCAAGTTCACACCGAAATCGATCGCCCCTTGCGTCTGGTTGCGGCCAGCAGGGTCGCCGTGCGTGCTGAGCAACGACGATCCGCCGATGTAACAGTAGTTCCACCCGAGCCCAATCAAGAACACGCTGACCGATAATCCGGCAATGGAGTCGTAGATCGGAGCGATCAAGCAGCCGCAGATAAGTATCACAGCACCGACCACGATACTCGCGCTGCGCCCGATCCGGTCGGTCACCGTGCCGGTGACAAACGACAATCCGTACATACCCAGGGTATGCATCATAAAAATGAACGAAATATCTGACAAACTATGCTGGTTTTGATGCATGTGGACCGACGTAACCGTCAGCACGAGTTCCATTATGACCTGACTCGCCAAAATGGAAATTGCCGCCACTGACACGGCGGGGTGACGAAACAGCTGTCGGAATGCGCTGCCGGTGGGGATGGTGATTTCGCTGTGGTGGTTCTGTCCACTGTATGCACGATCGATGTCACGCGGGTCGGGGCGCAGGAGCATCCATAGTACGAGTCCGCCCAATAAGAAGCAGACACAGCCTACCGCGAGTGGGCCCGTCAGCGCGCTGTATTTGTAGGCGCGTGCCGCATAATCACCGGCCGGACCGACTAATAGCGGTCCGACCACAGCGCCCACGGTGCTCGCGAACACGACCGTACTGATGGCACGGGCGCGGGTCGCCGGCGGGTTCGCATCAGCCGCGGCATACCGACTCTGATCGATGATGCCGCGGGCGACGCCCACCAATAACGCAGCGAAGAGAAAGAGGAACCAGAGCTGCTGGACGATGGCGAGTGCGCCGAAGGCCACGGCGAGGCTGCCCACCAGGAATGCACCGGCCAACCCGGGTCGCCGGCCGTAGCGCTGCATCAACAGGCTGCCGGGGTATGCCGAACTCGCTGCGCCGATGAGCAGCAGGGTACCGGGAATACCCGCGTAGGCGGCGGTACCGGTCAACTCGCCGGCGACCAACGGGGTAACAATCGAATTGGTAATCAACGCCGCCGAACCAAGACTGGTCGAGACAAACAAGACGGCTGCGAGACGCTTGCCGACGGCGGTATCAGGAATGTGCGCGGCCGTCACGAGAACACCGCTGCGTTGCGTTTGCTCACGCGTTGGAACATGATCATCAGGAGCGGTGCACACGTCAGCACGCTGGCAATGACACAGAGAATGGTAAAGCCTTGGCTGGCCAACAAGAAGCCCGAGCTCAGGCTGCCCACCGCCGACGCAATGTTGACCGTCAGCTCGACGGCTCCTTGGTAACGGCCGCGTTCCGCCGGGGCCAGGTTATCGGCCAACAACGACGAGCCACCGATGTAACACATGTTCCAGCCCACTCCGACCAAAAAGAGCCCGATCGCCAGCGGCAGCACATCGGTCGAGATCGGTGCAATGACGCAGCCGGCGATGAGGACGATGGCACCCGTCGCGATGACGGTGTTGCGGCCGAAGCGATCGGCGATGGTGCCGGTCAGGAACGACAACCCGTACATCCCCAGCGTATGTGCCATGATGACCAGCGAAATGTCGCCCAGCGTGTGCTGGTAATGCTTCATGTGCAGCGAGGTGACGGTCATGACCAGCACCATGATGGCCTGGCCGATGAGCATCGCCAAGGCTGCCAGCTGCACGCCGTGCAGACGGGCAATCACGCGCAGTTCGCGTGCAGCCGGCGTGGGGGTATCGTCGGTCTTCTTGAGCGCTTCGGCAATGATGCGGCTGACGTCGCGCGGGTCGGGGCGCAACAACAGGCTGATGAGGATACCTGACACGGTGAACAACACAGCGCCGCCGATCATCGGCCCCGCCAGCACTTCGTAGCCGAAGAGATTGTGGACGAGGACGCCCAGCGGTTCAACCAGCAGCGGGCCGCCGACGGCACCCACGGTACCGGCAAAGACGACCGTACTGATGGCGCGGGCGCGGTTTTCGGGGAGATTGGCGTCAGCAGCGGCATAGCGGCTCTGATCGACCGCGCCACGGGCGCCGCCGATGAGGAACAACCCCAGGAGGAACAAAGCGAACGACGAGGTGAC
>JBJOJU010000179.1:0-3250 GCA_046046485.1 Chloroflexota bacterium
CGCTCGAGGTCGGTGTTCCGCTTTCAGTGTATGGAGAGATGCTGAAAAAAACCGCCCGTTTGCATGAGCACGGGCGGTGTCTTTATTCATCTATGTGCGATCGTGCAGGGGAAAACCGTACACCGCGGCCCGATCTATGGGCAGTCGCTGGGATGCGGCTGCTAGATGAGTCGTTGTTGTTCGGCGCTGGGCCCGGTCGGATAGCGCTGCCCCGGCACGGGGATACCCAGGTGCTCGTAGGCACGGGGGGTGACGATGCGGCCGCGCGGGGTACGCTGGAGCATGCCCAGCTGGAGGAGGAAGGGTTCGTAGACGTCTTCGACGGCGTCGATTTCTTCGGCGAGCGACGCGGCCAGGGTCGACAGCCCGACCGGCCCGCCGCCGAAGAGCTCGATGATGGCGCGCAACAAGCGGCGGTCGTTTTCGTCGAGACCGAGGTAGTCGACCTCGAGGTTGGTGAGTGCGACACTGGCGACCTCGCGCGTGATGACGCCGTCGGCCACGACTTCGGCATAGTCGCGCACCCGGCGTAACAGGCGGTTGACGATGCGGGGGGTGCCGCGCCCGCGGGTGGCGATTTCGTGCGCGCCTTCGGGGGTCATCTGCACTCCCAAAATACGCCCCGCCCGCACGACGATGTCGTTGAGGGCTGCAGCAGAGTAGAACTCCATGCGCTGGACCACGCCGAAGCGATCACGCAGCGGCGACGTGAGCAGGGCCAGACGCGTGGTCGCGCCGATCATGGTGAAGCGCGGGAGGTTGAGGCGCAGATTACGGGCACCGGGACCTTTGCCCACGACGATATCGAGGGCGAAATCTTCCATGGCAGGGTAGAGGACTTCTTCGATGGCCCGATTGAGCCGATGGATTTCGTCGATGAACAGAATATCGCCGGTCTGCATGTTGGTCAGAATCGCCGCCAAATCGCCCTGGCGTTCGATGGCCGGGCCAGAGGTGATTTTGATCTGGACGCCCATTTCGTTGGCGAGGATCATTGCGAGACTGGTCTTGCCCAGACCCGGCGGCCCATACAACAGGGTATGGTCGAGGGTTTCGCCGCGGGCTTTGGCGGCGTTGATGCTTATCGAGAGTTGTTCGACGACTTTTTCTTGGCCGATGAACTCGCTGAGCTTGCGCGGCCGCAGGCTTTTTTCGTCGTACTGCTCGTCGTCAGACGCCTGGGGATTGACGATGCGGGGTGGCTCTGACATGCGCGTTCCTCTCTGCGACTCTGCGCATTATACGCCCACTGCCGTGCAGTGCGCACATGTGTGCTACTACTGCAGCCAGACGCCGACGGCGATGATCCCGGCCATGCGGGCACATCTGCCGGCCCACACCGCGACGGCGAAGCGCCAATAGGGCACCTGGAAGGCGCCGGCGGCGATCCCGGCGATGTCGAAGAGGGGATTGGGCGGCGCAGACAACGCAAACAGCGTCACCATCGAGCGCAGCGGGTGGATCATCTGGCCGGCGACCCAGCGGGCGAGCCGCGTGTCGGCGACGGCCGCGCTACCGGCACGGCCCACCAGGTAGCCGCTGGTTTCGCCCACCACCGAGCCGAGACCGGCGGCGACAGCGATCAAGACCCAGTCGAGCGGGCGATCGGTCTGCTGGGCGAGGTGCATGACGACGGGGATATACGGCACGGGCACGACGATAGTCGCCGTGGCGATCGCTGTCAATACGAAAACCCCGGCGACTGCATAGTCACCGAGGCCTGTATAGTCGAACGGCAGGTAGTAGAAGCCCAGATTGACGACTCCCATGAGCACGAGCATCAATACGATGGACCACGGGCGTCTGGGCACTGCTACGCCGTCTTGCGGGTGCGTTTGCGGGTACGCAACAACCAGCGTGCCGAACCGGCGGTCCCCACGAGGCCGGCAGCGACCCCGACCAGGGGCAGCACCGACGAATCGGGCTGGCTCGCGACCAAGGGGACGGCATCGGCACTGGGCGCGGGAGCGGCCGCAGCACCATCGGTCGAGAGCGGTGCGGTGACGGCACCTTTCAACGAAATCTGTTCAGTCTGGCTGGATGCGCCGTACCCGCTCCCGAACAGGAGCACCAGGGCAAGGCAGGCCACGAGGCTGAACGAGGGCAGCATTTGGCCACCCGGAGGGCTGATGAGCCACCAGCGCCAGCCACGTGCGTGCTGCATCGTCTGGCTCGACAGCTTCAGCGAACGAGGCGGGCGGACCGCTGGCATGTCGTCGAGGGCTGCGCGCACCAATGCGAGCTCGGTATAGGCGGCTGCCAGTGCAGGCTCTGCCGTGAAGCGGGCGCGCACGGCAGCTGCCTGCGTGACCGGGAGCGCGCCGTCTGCGAGCTCATTGAGGAGATTCATATCAGTCTGAGAAATTGTGCTCATGGCTATCACATCTGCCTTACGTGTCGTCGTCAGAGGTAAGACGCCGGACCGTGGGAAAGAGTTCCGCAGCGACGAATATTTCGCGTAATCGGGCCCGGGCACGATTGAGACGCGATTTCACGGTCCCGATATTGGCGCCGGTCGTGATGGCGATTTCTTCGTACGACATCCCTTCGATGTCGCTCAGAATCACCACCGTGCGCTGGTCAGCCGGTATTTGGAGCAGTGCGACCGAGATCGTGCGGTGTAGTTCGGCGCGCATCAGGTGTTCTTCAGGGTTGGGGGTTTCGTCGGCGATCTGCATCACCGGCGAGTCGTCTTCGTCCCGCATCGTCGTGTCGAGCGACACATTGGGGTGCCGTTTATTGGACCGCAAGACGTCGCGGCATGCGTTGGCGACGATGCGCATCAACCAGGGGCGGAACTCGCCCCGCAGCGACGGCAGGTGCCGGTATGCAGAGATAAACGCGTCTTGGGCGACGTCGGCTGCGGCGTCTGCATCGCCCAACATGCGGTAACACAGGCCGTACGCACGGTTCTGATAGCGTTCGACCAATTGGTTGAAGCTATCGGTATCGCCCGCGAGCGTAGCGCTGACTAAGATTTGGTCTTCACTCGGTTGTGTCACGCGACAAAGCCTCGTAGGTCGGATGTTAGCTGCCGTGATGCCCAGCACTGGCAGTGGGCCAGGGGGTGAAGTATTCGTAGTGCGCCACGTGTTCGACGAACGCGTGTCGCTCGGGTGCGTAGACGTGACGGCGGATGCACATGCGCTCCGCGTCAATCTCTATTGTATTGTACGCGAATTGATGTTTCTCGCGCCCCTTGCCGCGGCGTGACGTCGTGGTGCCCGATTGGCAGATGACCGTGCCGTGC
>JBJOJU010000190.1:0-5605 GCA_046046485.1 Chloroflexota bacterium
CGCTCGAGGGCAAATACAAATTGGGGCAGAATCGCTCGCTAGCCGATCGCGTGGGGATGCGCGCGCAGCTGGCGACGAGCAACCGCGAACGCGAGCGTGAACTCGCCGCGTTGATGCAGCGACACGAACCACACGAATGACGACCATCACCTACCGCAGCGGCTATATGCCGGGGCTCATCGGCTGGATGATCGCGGCGCAAACCCAGTATTATGCAGGCCACGTCGGCTTTGGGATGCCCTTTGAGCTCACCGTCGGTGCAGGCCTTCTTGAGTATGCACCGCGGTCGGCCGAGCCGGGCAATCTGCTCTTGAGTGCATGGGAGGGTGACACGCCCGTGGGCAGCATCGTCATCGACGGCGGCACGCAGCCGCCTGCACGCCTGCGCTGGTTTGTGGTGTCACCGAAGATGCACGGGCGCGGCGTGGGAAGCCGGCTCCTCGCCGATGCCCTGGTGCACGCCGACCGATTCCACGAATGCGTCTGGTTGACGACCATCGCTGACCTCGATGCAGCAATCCACCTCTATCGAAAAACCGGCTTCGTGATGACCGACCAGCACGACGACGCCACCTGGGGACCAGTGATGCGCGAGCAACGCTGGGAACGCCGGCGGGCGGTGCCCCGATGAACTCCCCACCACAACAGTCGCCTGGGCCACAAGCCCGCTGGGCATTGCTGGCGGCACAGACGACCATCGGTCTGCGGGAAATTCCGCAGAGTGCGTTCGTGTTGTTGTATTTACAACAGCAGGCGCTGGCGCCGTCGCAGATTGCTCAGATCGTGTCAGGCGCACAGATTGCCGGCATGGCTGTGGCGTTTTTCGGCGGCACATTGTCGCAGCGCTACGGTAGTAAATGGGTGTATCTGCTGGGCCTCGCACTGAGTATCACCGCGAGTCTGGTGTTTTTCAGCGCTGATGTGTGGTTGATCGCCGCCGCTTGGATGATCGGCGGCGCTGGGGCCGCCCTGTACAACGTCGGCAGCTCGGGATACCTAACGCTGGTCGGGCAAGCCGGCGGATTCGGCACACTGACGGCGCTGTACATCTTGGCGAGTACCGTGGGCGGTGCAGTCGGCCACCCCATCGCCAGCCAGATCATCGCCGGGTATACCTACCAGGGGTACGGTGTGGCGATGTTGGGATTGGTCACGGTGACACTGGTCATCGCGGGGATTGGGATGCCCCGGATGGTCGCAACACCCACCACGACGCATGCGCCACGGAGCGTGTGGGGCTTGTTTCGCTCGCGGCATGTCTGGGCCATCAGTGTGCTGCGCAGCTGTGCGACCGTCAACTACGGTGCGATGCTATTGGTAGTGCCGCTGTTGCTGGATGCACAGACGCACGACCCGCAACTGGTCGCCTGGTACGGTTCGGCGACGCTGATCGTGGCGTCGATTGCCCAATTTGCCGCCGGGCGTGCCGCGGATCGCTGGGGGGCGCGCTGGCCGACCGTGGTTTCGTTCGGCGTCTTGGTCGCCGCCGGCATCGGCATGGCACTGACCCACGAGACGATTGTGGGGTTGTTTGTGGGTGGCGTGGTGAGTATCGCCGCCGCGTGGGCGCTGGCGACGCTGATGTTTGTGTGGGTGGCGGACGGGATCCCGGCGGTCGATCACCCGCCGTTGTTCGGGTTGCTCTACGCCGTCTGGAGCATCAGCATGATCGTCGGGCAGCTGACGGCGGGATGGCTCGTCGAACTCGACCCGGCGTGGGTGTTCGTCGTCGTCGGCACGCTCAACCTGGCCGCTATCGGGGTCGGCTGGCGCTTTTATGGCGGGCAGACGCCCGATTAATTGACCATCCCACTCACGCCGAACCCGGCGATGACCAAGCCGGCGACCACGCGAAGTGTCGTGCGGACGCGGGGTCGCTGCAGTGCCGGTGCGAAGCGCCCGGCGAGGCTCCCGATGAGCGTATAGACGATGAACGTGACGGCGGCATAGGCGGCACCGTAGCGCAGAAACTGGGTCGCAACGGCGGCAGTAGGCTCGAAAAATTGCGGCAAAAAGCTGACAAACAGAATGACCGTTTTGACATTGGAAAGGCTCGAACCGACGCCCTGTACAAACGCCGAACGCGCAGTGTCGGCAGCAGTCGGCGTGGACGCACCCGGACGTAACTGGTGGTAGACCATACTTCCACCGATCCAGAGCAAGACGCCGCCGCCGACCCACTGGATGGCGCGTAATGCGGCGGGCCACTGCTGGACAAGCAGCGACACCCCCGTCGCTGCGAGCAGGGTGTGACAGCAGACGCCGACCGTGAGACCGAGTGCGGCACGGCGGGCGGCCGCTGCCCCGGCGCTACTCGCGAGCGTCAACACCATCAGCATGTTGGCGCCGGGGGCGAGTATGAGCAGGGTGATGGCGACGAGGTACGCGGTCACGGTGTCTCACCCGCACCGAAGACGGGCTGGAGTGCCGTGCCGGCTTGCCAGGCACGCAGGAACGGGTACGGGTCCATCTCGCCGCGGCGGATCTGCCAGTCGTCGGGGATCGATGGGCGCGAAATGCCGAAGTGCAGATGAGGTGGTGTGGCGGCGGCGTTGCCCGATTTACCGGTGTAGCCCAGCAATTGACCGGCGGTCACCGTGACACCAGGCGCAATACCCGGGGCGACGGCGCTGAGGTGCGAGCCGTAATAGCGCACCCCGTCGGCCCCGATGATGCCGACGGCCAGCCCGCTGCGCAGGGCGGGGTCGTCGGTGCTGGCATCCCACATATCAACGGCAATGACGCCTTCGACGACCCCGTCGGTGACGGCGACGAAGGGGGAGCCTTCGGGGCAGAAGATATCGGTGGCCATGTAGTCGTGGTGTGCGGGGCCATACGCCGTCTCGGTGTCGGGGATGGGGAAGACGTAGCGGTACGTCGTCGTGGGCAGGCTGGTGGCCGACAGACGCAGTTGGGTGAGCGGTGCCGTGGGGCTCGGCGTGGATGTCGGGGTAACCGTCGACAGAGGCGTGACGGTGGACGAGCGCGTGGGGGTATGGGTGTGGGTCGCCGTGGCAGTCGCCGTCGGCGGCGTGGGGGTGGCAGCGAGCGAGGGGGGTGGCGCGCTGCAGGCGGCGAGGCAACACAGGGACACGAGCGCGGTGCGAAACGACATAGGGAGCCTCTGCGGAGGTGTGTCACCACGATACCAGAGAACGGTGTCGGTGTTTCTGCGATGATAGAGAAGAAGAAGAAGTTGCGTGGGAGATACACACATGGGACGACTCATCGCGATCCACGACGCCGCGCAAGTGCGGGCGTTCTATGGGCAGCAACCGCTGCGGCATATCTACGAGATCGGCGACTTGGATGCGTTCTTTTGGCCGCACACGGTCTGGTATGGCTGGGAGGTAGCGGGCGTGATCACACAGATGGCGCTGGTCTACCTACCCGGTGGTGCGCCGGTGCTGTTGACCCATGCGCAGGAGCCGAACAGTGGTCAGGCCGCGTTTGTGACGGGGTTGGCCGATGTCCTGCCCCCGCGGTTCTATGCCCACATCGACACCGAGACAATGGCGGCGCTGCGTGCGCGATACAACGGCGAGCCACACGGGCACTATGTGAAATTTGGGCTGGCTGACCGGGCGCGAGCATTGGCAGCGCCGGTCGGGGATGCAGTGCTGTTGGCGGAGTCAGCCCTGCCGGCGCTCGAGGCGTTGTATGCCAGTGCGTACCCGGGCAACTGGTTCGACCCACGGATGGTACAGACGGGGTGTTATGTGGGCGTGTGGTCGGGGAATGCGCTCGTCGCTGCGGCCGGAGTGCACGTGGTGTCGCAGCGCGAGAGTGTCGCGGCACTGGGGAACGTGACGGTCGCGCCGGCGCTGCGTGGGCAGGGCTTGGCGAAGCAGGTGTGCGCGCGGCTGATACAGCATCTCGACGGGCTGGGGATTGCGCACATCGGTCTGAATGTGGCCGCTGAGAACCAAGCGGCGCAGGCGGTGTACACGGGGTTGGGGTTTGTGAAAGTGGCGGACTACCAGGAGGTGATGTGGGGGTGAGGGGGGTGGTGCTGCCCCCCGACGGGGTGTCGGGGGGCAACGAGGGGTAGGGCCTATTTCCAATTCGCTATCCAGATAGCTTTGTCACGTGACTCGATAGCCACTCCACCAGCAACTTGTTTTCCCGTCGAATTCGCGATAGTGAAATTAAACTTTCGTCCCCATTTCAGCCCACAGATACGAGCATTACCACCACCATCGAAAGTACCACCTTTGTTTTGAGACGCGATCCAAACGGTCCAGTTGGTCGCTTTAACTCCACGGATTTGGAACGAAATACACCCGCGATTATCGTTATCGTTTTTCTTATAGAAGTAGAGTTTCTTCGGTTTCGGGGTGAGTGATGGAGTGAACGTTTTTGATGGTAGTGGCGTAAGAGAAGGTGTATATGTTTTTGTGATCGTCGGTGTCAGCGTTATTGTCGGCGTCAGTGTATGGGAAGGGGTTGTAGTAAGAGTCGGACTTGGTGTGTTGGATGGGGTTGGCGACCGCATCGATTCGGTGACTGCGGTGACCGGATTTCTCCCATCAATCAGCACACCGAGCAGGAGCATGACTATACCCACAATTATGGTGATTCTCGAAACCATTCCGTCTCCTCTGTCGCTACGCATCGAGAATTTGTTGCTGCATAGTCGCAAACTGCTCTTGTGTTAAGACCCCCTGATCAAGTAATCGTTTGATCCGTTCGAGTTGTTCTATTTTTGCAAGATTGATGCTTGCCGTATCGCTTCTTGTCGGAGCATTTGCTGTCTCGATAATGCCTGCGCCAATCACCGGCAGAACATTATCTGCATTACCCGATCTATGGACTGTGTCTATCTCTTGAGAGAGAGGCAGAGTACCTGGACTTTTCGGCAGATTCTCAGAATCCGGCTGTATCGTTGGTGGGATATAAAGGGTGGTCGATTCGTTCGGCAGTGAAGCCAAGTATCCAAGTATGAGCCCTGCGATGATCAACAAAATCCCCAAGACAATAAGGTAGACACCGTAAGTTTGGAAGACTCCCATAGTTCACCCCTCAGCTGGTGTTTCAGCAAATATCGGCTGCATCGATACACCCTCGCGCCATGCATTCAGAAATTCATAGGGATTCATCTCACCGCGGCGGATACGCCAATCATCGGGAGCGGACGGACGGGATATCCCGAAGTGCAGATGAGGCGGAGTCCCACGTGCGTTCCCAGATCTCCCTGTGTAGCCCAGCAGATCGCCAGCCTGCACACGCATCCCAATATTCACGCCCTCAGCTACCGCACTCAAATGAGAGCCGTAATATTGCACACCATCGTCGCCGAGTATCCCTACCGCCAATCCACTCCGCAACGCTGGGTCGTCATTCTCTGGATTCCACTTATCTTCGGAAAAAACTATTGTCACGACGCCTGAAGTGACAGCCACAAAGGATGAACCTTCGGGGCAAAAGATATCTGATGCTTGATAGTCGTGGTGACTGCTCCCATACGACACCTCCGCATCTTTGATAGGGAATACATATGCAAATACGGTCTCAGGAGCTGCGGTCGCTTGTAGCTTACGCTGCACCATTTTCGGGGCCTCTGCGACATCAGTCGTCATCGTCTCGGTCTGCGTGGGTGGCAATG
>JBJOJU010000223.1:0-4085 GCA_046046485.1 Chloroflexota bacterium
GATCGTCGCCGTCCAGCAGACCAGCCTGAAGCGCATGTTGGCATACTCGAGCATCGGCCACGCCGGCTTCGTGTTGATGGGCGTCATCGGTGGCGCACACAACAGCGGCTTGCAGGCGCCGATTTTCTACTTGGCTGCCTATACGCTGACCAACCTGGCTGCGTTCGGTGTGGTGATGACCCTCGAGGGCAGCGCCGAGCGCGACCTGACCATCGCCGATCTGGCGGGTCTGTGGCAGCGCAACCCGTGGTTGAGCGCCATCATGGCCCTGTCCCTGCTGTCGCTGGCCGGTGCCCCTCCGACGGCCGGCTTCTTGGGGAAGTACCTGGTCATCAGCTCGGCCTGGCAGAGCGGCTACGGCTGGATGGCCGGCGTGGCAGCATTGGCCTCGGCGATCGCCGCGTTCTTCTACATCCGCACGTTGGCCACCATGTTCACCGGCACGACCAGCGAGGCGCGGGCGACCACGCCGGCTCGCTCGACCATCGCCCTGTTGATCGTCGCCGCTGCCATCCTGTTGGTCGGGGTGATGCCGTGGACGATTACGTCGATTGCGATGGCCGGCAGCTAGACTGCGCACGATCGAACGCCGCTTCGCGCACGCGAGGCGGCGTTTTTGTGTGCCTGCGCACGCGCTGCACTGTCTGACCTGAGCGCATACGCAGACAGCGTTGCGACCCCTCCTTCACTCCCGGAGCCGTTGTGGCCGTGGCTGGTCAGTCCATGAGAGTCTGGTGCTCATACAATCCCCGGGACGCATCTGCGGGGCTGTGGGGGCGTCACTGGTGCACCGCACACCTCCGGCGTTGCGGGAGCTGTCGTCACGCGTCAGCACGTAGCAGACGAGTGTGGGCGTCGCGGGAGCTCTGCACGCCACGCGCGGCGCGCGTGGCGATTTCCCTGTATGAAACACCCAATCATTGCGTGTCTATCGCGGGTACACCGCTGCAGATGCACAAAAAACCACCCCGGCGTGCTGCCGGGGCGGCCGAAGGGTTGGGTTACTTGGTGCCGTGGGCCAGGTAGACGTAGGTGCCGGTGCCCCCGAAGGCGCTGAGGTCGATGGCTCCCAGGATGAGCGATTGGTTACCTTGATCGTACCCAGCCAGCATGAAGCCTTCGCTGGTCAACCCAGGAGTGCGCTTCTGGAAGGTCCAGCCGTTGGTACCCAACTGCTTGTTGTAGTAATCGGCGACGGCGGCGATGGCCGAGCTGCTGACGTAGCTCTCTTCGACGATCGATTCAGGCTTGACGGTGCCCAACTCGAGTCCGGCCCGGGCGTCGGTCTTCCACTGGTCGACGACGGTCTGCAGGGCAGGGGTCGACGGCAGGGCGGTATCAGCTTTCGCGAGGGCCGTCGGCACGACCGCAGCGCTGCCACCACAGGCGACGAGGAGCGAAACGGCGAGGACGGCGAGCACGAGACGTGCGAATTTCATGGTGTGACCTCTCTACAAAACAGCCTCATTATACCCGAACGGGGTGCCGGACGCCTCAGCGGTCGGCGGTGATGCGCAACGAGACGACGCCGTCACGGCTATTGGCCTCGGCGAAGAGGGTGACCACGGTGAGTTCGGTGCCGTTGCGGTACGACCGCAGAATGCGCATGTCGCGCGGGGGCAGTGGCGGATCGATGCTCCAGCCTTTGGCGACGGCGGCCTGATCGTAGCTCTGGGCGACCTCGCCGATGGGCCGGGGGATACGCACGTAGCTGGTCTCTTGGGTGACGCGGAAGCCCTTGGCGCGCAGCATCGCGTGCAGATTATTGTCGTAGGCCTGCATCACCGCCGGCAGACTCGAGGTATTCGAGACCTTGTAGGGGATCGCATCGACCGGGTCGGGGATGCTGGTGTCGGCTTGGGTGGCTGCACAGCCCCACAACACGAAACATGCTAGTATCAGAACAATCATTCGCGGCATAGCGTTTCTCGCAGGGGCACATGCACATCGTACACATTATCACCGACGGCGCTTGTTCCGGCAACCCGGGCAGCGGCGGCTGGGCGGCCATCGTCATCGACGGTGCGACGACCACCGAACACAGCGGCGCCGTGGCCGACACGACCAACAATCGCATGGAGCTGACCGGCGCGCTGATGGGCCTGCGGGCTGCACCCCGCGCCGACGAACTCCATGTGCACACCGACAGCCAGTACCTCATCAATGGCATCACCCGCTGGGTCCACGGCTGGCAGAAAAACGGCTGGAAGACCAGCACCGGCAAACCCGTCGAAAATCGCGATTTGTGGGAGGCCTTGGCCGCGCTGGTGACGCCGGCGGTGCACTGGCATTATGTGCGCGGCCACGCCGGGCACGTCCACAACGAACGCGCCAACACGCTGGCGCAAGGGCACGCCGGCTCGGGTGGGGGCGGGGGAGCGCCGCGGTCGGCACCCTCCACTTCGGTCGAGCCGGTGGCGGTCAGTGCCGGGACACTCCCGACGTTGCCGTGTTATATCAGTTATGTAAATAAAGAACTCCTGCACCACCGGACCTGGGCGAGTTGTCAGGCGGCGACGCACGGCGTCTCGGGTGCGAAATTCAAGAAAATCAGCACGGCGGGCGAGTACCAGCAGGTCTTGCGCAGCTGGGGAGTCCGCTGACCGTCAGGATTGCACGCGCACGAGCCGGGCGAAACTGGCGATGAGGCGTTTTTCGCCCACTGCCGGGTCAGCGAAGCGCACCAACACCTCGGTGTCGTCGTCGACGACTTTCGACTCGATGACGATACCCTCGCCGAAGCGTTGGTGGCGCACTGCGGTGCCCGGTGCATACTGCTCGGGCGCAGCTGTGGGGCGATGGGCGGCTGCGGTGCCCCACCCTTGGTATTCGGGTTGGCTGCGCGCGCCGGGGCGGGCTGCTGCACTCGTGCCGCCCGCAGTGGCGCTGCTCAGCAGGTGGCGGGGGATGTCTTTGAGGAAGCGGGTGGTCAGCGTCTGGTCATAGCGGCCAAAATTCATGCGCCGCTGCGCGCGCGAGAGTGCCAAGCGCTTGCGCGCACGAGTGACCCCCACGTACAAAATCCGGCGCTCTTCTTCGATCTGGACGGGGTCGCCGTGGGTACGCCCATGGGGGATGAGGTCGTCTTCGAGCCCCACCAGGAAGACGTTGTCGTATTCGAGCCCCTTGGCCTGGTGCAGCGTGATACAGACGACGTGGTTGTCGACGTTGGCGAGGCGGTCGACGTCGGCGACCAGGGCGACTTCTTCGAGGAAGCGCATCAACTGTTCGTCGTGGGGAAGTTCGGCGTATTCACCGGCGACGCGGCGCAATTCGTTGACGTTTTCGACGCGGCTCTCGGCGTCGGCGCCGCCGTGCTCGTCGACCAGCCCGGCGATGAACTGCGAGTCGCGCAGCATCTCGTCGTAGGCGTCCAGCAGCGAGAGCGTGGCCGCGCGTTTCACCAACCCGTGCAGGATGGCCGCGAACCCGACCACCCGCTGGCGGAATGCGCCGCGCAACCCCGGCACCGCCGTGCTGTCAGCGGCTGCATCGAGCATCGCCTGGTAGAGCGAACAGCGCTGTGCGCTGGCCCAGGCGGTAATGTGGGCGATGGTACTCTCGCCGATCGACTTGGCGGGGAACTCGATGGCGCGCAGCAGCGAGACATCGTCGTTGGGGTTGGCCAGCAAGCGCAGCCAGGCGAGGATGTCTTTGATTTCGCGGCGCTCGTAGAAGCGCATACCGCCGATGACCACATACGGGATGCGCCGGCGGCTGAGTGCTTCTTCGAAAGCACGGCTCTGGGCATTGGTGCGGTACATGATGGCGCAGTCAGCGTAGCGGGCAGCGCCGCTCTTGACCAGGGCTTCGATGCCGTCGCAGACGCGCTGTGACTCCTCGTTTTGGTCGGCACACTCGCGCCAGGTGATCGGCTCGCCACCGGGCTGCTGGGCCTTGAGGAGCTTGCGATGGACCCGCTTGGGGGCGGCGTCGATGAGCGCTTGGGCGATGTCGAGGATCGCCTGCGTGCTGCGGTAGTTTTCGGCCAGGATGATGACTTGTGCGCCCGGGAAGTCACTCTCGAAGCGTCGGATATTGCGCACGTCTGCCCCGCGCCAGCCATAGATGGACTGGTCGTCGTC
>JBJOJU010000232.1:0-5800 GCA_046046485.1 Chloroflexota bacterium
GACCAGACCCACTGCCAGCGAGAGCGCGAGCAGCGTGATGAGGTTGATGGTCAACCCGAACAACGGGATGAAGGCAAACGTCGCAATCAAGATGATGGGCAGGCCGGCCATCGTGATGAGGGTGTTGCGGACGTCGCGGAAGAAGGCGAATACCACCAACAAGGCGGCGACCGAGGCGAAGATGAGCTCTTCGATCGAGCTGATGACCGATTCGTTGACGGCGACCGACTGGTCACGGGGGATGATGTAACGCATGTCGGTGCGCTGTTCGAAGGCTGCGGTGAGCGCTTCTTTCACCCCGTTGGCAACCTGGACGGTGTTGGTGCCTGATTGTTTGCGAACGTCGAGGATGATCGCGTCGGTGCCGTCGAGCCGCGTGAAGCTGGTGCGGTCTGCGACGCCTTCTTGGACGGTCGCGACGTCGGCGATGGTGTAGTTGGTGTTGGTGATCTGGATTTTGCCGATATCGTCGATCGACGTCAGCATGCTCGGCGCGCGCAGATTGATGTCGGTGGTCCCCGAGCTCATCGAGCCCAGCCCGAGATTGGCGTTGGCCGACTGGAGCGCTCCGATGAGCTGGACCGGCAACAGGCCGTAGGCCTGCAGCTTGTCGAGTTGCATCTGGACATTGATCTGGCGGGTCAGACCGCCGTTGACGGTGATCGAACCGACGCCGCCGGCGCGCTGCAGACGGGGCACGATGTCGTCGTTGATACGGTCACGCAGCGTGAGCGCGTCGATGTCGCCCACCGGCGAGATGGCCACCGACAAAATCGCGCTGGCGTTGGGGTCGAAGCGCGCGTAGATGGGCTCGCGGATGTCTTTGGGCAGCGAGTTGCGGATGGTGTTGATTTTCTCGCGCACATCGGTCTCGGCTTGCGAAACATCGGTGCTTTCGTTGAATTCCAACACGAAAATCACTTGACCGTCTGACGACGTCGAGGTGATGTGTTTGATACCGCTGATGGTGTTGATGACCTGCTCGACGGGTTTGGCGACCTGCTCGACGACGCTGTTTGGGCCAGCGCCGGGGTAACTGATGGTCACCGCCACGATCGGGATGTTGATCTCGGGTAAGAGATTGACGGGGATTGTCGTCCCCGACAAGATGCCGAACGTCACCGCCAAGAGCATCATCATGGTGATGAAGACCGGCTGGCGGATGGACGTGTCCGAAATGGCCATTCCCTTGAGCACTTCGCGCGGTTTGAGCGCCATGCACGACTCCCTGTGAATGTGTTGTGATTTGTTTCACAACATGAACATGCGAAAAAAGCAGGCGGGAGGCGCGGGTCAGACAAGGCTGAAAGACCGGCTGCATCGCCTGGAACTACAGTTCATTGTACGGGGTTGTGTGTGTGTACGCCGGGAAGTGATTGTGAGAGTTTGCTAAGCAAAACACCCCGCATCGTGCGACGCACGGTGCGGGGTGAACGGGCGCGAGCAGATCAGCAGCGGCCGGCTTGCTTCAGCCAGTTGTAGCTCTTGGTGATGCTGTCGAACGGATCTGCGGGGCAGACGTCTTGTTCGACGATGAGCCAGCGCGTGCCGGCTGCGTCGGCCGCGGCCAAGATCGCGGGGATATCGAGCGTGCCGTGACCGACTTCGGCGAAGGTGCGACTGCCGGCCTGCATGTCTTTGAGGTGGACGCAGGGGACGCGACCGGCGTACTTCTGGAGGTAGTCGACCGGGTTTTTGCCGGCAAAGGCGATCCAATAGACGTCGAGTTCGGCGTTGATGGTGCCGGTTTTCGACTCGTCGAGCAGGATGGTCAGCGCGTCGGTGGAGCCCAACGAGACCAGCTCGAAGTCGTGGTGGTGATAGAGGAACTGGATACCGGCGGCGTGGCAGTGCTCGCCGTAGCGTTCGAACTCGTGCATGAAGGCACGCCACGCTGCGGCGTCGCCGCGCTCGTCGGGTGCGATCCACGGGCAGATGACATACGAGCCGCCGAGGGCTTTGATGTCGTTGATGACGCCGTCGATGTTCGCGCGCAGATACTGGACGCCGACGTGGGCGCCCGAGACCCGCAGACCGTTGGCTTCGAGCTCGCTGCGCAGGGCGGCGACCGGGACGTCGTGCGAGTAGACCAGTTCGACCCCGGCGTAGCCGATGTCGGCGACGCGCTTGAGGGTGCCCTTCCAATCGGCGCTCATGGCGTCGCGTACGGTGTAGAGTTGGACACAAATCGGTTGCATGATTTTCTCCAATGCTTGGTTCTGACGCCATCATACCACCACCCGTGTCATAATTCACAAGAGAATATGCGGCAGTTTGCGGGTCGGCAGGAGGAGTGAAACATGCACGCCATCATCGTCGGAGCGGGTCTGGCTGGGTTGGTCTGTGCCCGCTCGTTGCAGCAGGCCGGGGTGACGACGACCATCTACGAAGCCAGCGACGGTGTGGGCGGGCGGGTGCGCACCGATGTGGTCGACGGGCTACAGCTCGACCGCGGCTTCCAGGTGTTGTTCGACGCGTACCCGGCAGCACAACGCTGGTTCGACTACGGTGCGCTGCGACTGCAGCCGTTCGACCCGGGTGCGGTCATCGTCGACGCGCAGCAGCGCTCGGTGGTCACCGACCCGTTGCGCGACCCGGCAGATGCCTGGGCTGCCATCTGGGCGCCGGCGGTGTCGACCATCGATAAGTTGCGCATCTTGGCGCTGCGGCGGTATGTGGCCAGTCGGCCGTTCGCGGCGTTGCAATCGCTCCCGGACACCACGGCACGGGAGTTTTTGACCGAATATGGTTTTTCGGCGGCGACGATCAAGCGCTTCTTTGTGCCCTTCTACGGCGGGATTTTCTTGGATCGCGGGTTGACGACCAGCGCGAAGTGCCTGTTGTACGACTACAAAATGTTGGCGATGGGCGCCACGGTCTTGCCGGCGGCCGGCATGGGTGCACTGCCGGCGCAACTGGCAGCGGGGTTCCAGCCGGGCAACGAAGTCCATCTGCAACAGCCAGTGGTGGCGTTGGAACGCGACGGCGGCCGGGTCTGTGGGGTGCGCCTCGCCGACGGGAGCGTGCGGGCAGCCGATGTGGTCGTGCTCGCGACTGCCGCACCTGCCGCGGCTGCGTTGGCGGGGGACACCGAAGTGAGCAGTGGGATCGGCACGACGACGCTCTACTGGGCGGGGTCGGCGGCACTGCCGATGCGCAGAAAAATCTGGCTGCATGCCCGGCCCGATGCATACGTCAACAGTGCGACGTTGCTCACGGCGGTGGCCCCGTCGTATGCACCTGCAGGGCAGCAGCTGCTCAGTGCCTCGGTCGTCGGGGTGCCCAGCGACGACGACGAGACGGTCTATATGCGGGCAGAAGCCGATTTGGTGCGGTTGTTGGGGGTCGATGTGCGGGCGCTGGGGTATCGGCGAGTGCGCGTGTATCGGATCCCGTATGCGCAGTTCGCTCAGCCCGCGGGGATACACCCGCACTTACCGGCTGCGCGCACCGATCAGCCCGGGCTCTACCGTGCCGGTGAGTACACAGTCGCGAGCAGTATCAACGGCGCGATGTTGAGTGGGGAGCGGGCAGCCAAGGCGATTCTCAGCGCGCGCTGATGAGGTGGGTCGCGTCTGCGCTGGTGAGGGCGCGCGCAATATCGAGCAGGCCGTAGCCGCTGGTGGTGTCGCGGCCGGGGCTGCCGATGTCGGTTGCGCCACGATAGAGGAGGAGGCGGATCGTGGCAGCGCTGGCGTGCGGGTGGTACCCACGCAGCACCCCGGCCGCAGCGCTGACCAATGCGGCGGCGCTGCTGGTCCCGCTGCTGGTGCTGAGCGTCTCGCCGCCGCTGATGCTGACGATGTCGACCCCGGGTGCGACGAGATCGGTCGACGGACCGGTATTGGAAAACGCTGCCACGCGGTCGCGCGGGGTGCTCGCCCCGACCCCGATGACCCCCGGGTACGCGGCCGGGTAGATCTGCCGGCGTGGTGTACCGCCGTCGTTGCCCACTGCAGCGACGACCACGATGTCGGCGGCGAGTGCTGCGGCGATGGCGTTTTGGAGGCGCGGTGAATCGACGGCACCGCCGATGCTCAGATTGATGACCCCGACCCGGGCGGCGGTGGCGAGTTCGACGGCGCGGGCGACCGTGGCATCGCTGCCGTAACCTTCGTTGGTGATGGCTTTATAGACGACCAGTCGGCAATTTGGGCACACCGACCGAAAGCCGCCCGGGTCGGGGGCTGCGGCGATCAACGCGGCGCTGTGGGTCGCATGCCCGTCGGCGTCGCGTAGGGGGTCGGGTGAGACGATATTGACGATGTCGGTGATTTGGCTGCGCAGCAACGGTGCGTCCGCGTCGATGCCGCTGTCGATGAGCGCGACGGTCACGGGCAGTGCCCGCCGCGCGGTCTGGGGCATGCCGATGTGCCCGAGATACCACTGGCGCGCGGCGGTCGGGCGGGCTGCACGGGCGGTCGGTGCGTGTGCCGGTGGGTGTTGGCGCCCTACATCGAACGCCAGTGCCGCAGTCAAGAGCAGAAGGCAGACCCACGATCTCATGGCTGGCGCTGGACTGGGTCGCCCAGGTAGATGGGTTCGACGACCGCCCGTGGCGCGTCGGGGTGGGTGAGCAGCCAGTGCGTGATCTGGGCATAGGTCAACGGGCGGGCCCACTGCGGCTGCAGGAATGACGCGGGGAGCGTATCAGCCAGCGTGGAAGCGGGCTCGGTGTCGCACCAGACGGGGCCGGTGGTGGGCAGCGCTGCGACGTTTTCGGCGCTGACGCTGCCGGGGAGCCACATGCTGGCCGGGTAGGCGGCGACGGCGTAGCGACCACGACCCAAGGCGACACACGCCTGGCCGGCCTGCCCGCGGGTGGCCCACGCCAGGGCGTCGAGGGTCGCGACCCCGATGACGGTGGCATCGGTCGCCAGTGCCAGCCCTTTCGCGATGGAAATGCCCACGCGGATGCCGCTCCAACTGCCGGGCCCGAGGGCGACGGCGACGGTGCGGATCTGGGCGGGAGTGATGGCGACCAGCCGGCAGAGGGCGTCGAGTTGGGGCAGGAGTTGTTCGCTGTGGCGGCGGCCGCTCTGCCACTGGCACTCGGCGACGAGGCGATCGCCGTCGCACAGTGCCAACCCACTGCGGCTGCCGCTAGTATCGATGGCCAGAATCATGCGTGCTCCTCGGGCGCCCGCTGGCTGCTGAGGGCGGACAAGAGTGCTTCTGCCCGTTCCCCGTGGGCGACGAAGCGGCAGCGGCGGCTGCCGGGGGCGTCGGCTATTGGCTCGAGGGTGACCGCGAGATGAGGCAGTGCCGCCAGACTCGGGTCGCGCACGGGCCACTCGATGACGCACGGGCCGTGCCCGGCGAGGGCATCGTCGAGCCCGATCGAGGCGAGCTCGCTTGGGTGTTCGGCGCGATAGAGGTCGACGTGGAATATCGTGCCCCGCGGCGGGTAGTGGTATTCGTTGATAAAGACGTACGTCGGGCTGGTGACACTGTCGGTGCTGCCCAGGCCGGCGACGATGCCTTTCGTCAGATGCGTTTTCCCGGCGCCGAGTCCGCCGCTGAGTAGGATGAGGTCGGTCGGGCCCAGGAGCGCCCCGAGCGTTGATCCCAATGCAGTGGTAGCGGCGACGCTGGTGGTGGTCGTCTGCCAGTGTGTCTCTGTCATGTCGATATTCTACCAGCCCGCCGAGCGGTTGCGCGCTCAGCGCTGCTCGGCTACAATTGGCGCAGTTGGTTGTGAAGGAAGTAACAATGAACAGCAAACGTTACGAACGCTATGTCTGGGTGGTACTGGCGTACACGGTACTGGTGATTCTTTGGGGTGCGTTCGTGCGGGCGA
>JBJOJU010000290.1:0-2683 GCA_046046485.1 Chloroflexota bacterium
GTACGACCGATTCTGCACGTGGTGTGCGACGTCATTTTCGTACAATCCGCGCATTTCGATCGTCGCGGTATTGGCCGCGTACCATCTGCTCGGGCTGCACTCATACGCACAGCAGTACATCACCGCTCAACCGCTGATGACGGCAGACACGACGCAGATTGCGCGGGCGGTGGCGGCATTGCCGGCTGGGTATATCGATGCACCGAACTGGCTCTTGCTTCCCATCATGCGCCAAAACCAGATGGCTGCCACGTATTTTTCATCGGTGACCCTCGAAAATCGCAAATTCCCGCCAGCGCAATACTTTGTGACACAGAAGGTACCGGACACCATCCCGACAACGGTGCTCCAGCAGTTTCCCGGCGATTGGAAGCTCGTCCGCAACGATGCAGCGGACCAACAATATGCATCGGTCACCAGCGACGGAACGACATATGTACCGTGCAGTGCCACTCAGCAGGGCGGGGAAATCCGTGTCCTGTGTGACACCGACAAACCCGGTCAGCTCCGAGTGCTCGTCAATGCGATACGGGGGTGGGAATACTCCCGTGATGCTGCACCGTACACCTCGCACCCCGAAGCGACGTGGCTGCAAGTCGCTGTTCCCGCAGGGCAATCGACGGTGCTGTTCCGCTACACACCCTGGTATGCTGTCATCGGGTTATGGCTCATACCCATCAGCTGGCTCGCCGTCGCACTGTGCGTTTTGCTCATGGGATATCGTTTCCGCAAGCAGCGACCGTTGGATGCATAGAGAAAAAAACGCGCCGCCGCGGTTTCCCGCGACGGCGCTCCCCACAGCTGGAATCTAGTCGTTGCTGTTTTTGACGGTCACATTGATCTGGTTTTCACCGGCAAAGAGATTTAACACGAACGACACCAACGATATCACCACCGAGCCCCACAATGCGGCCCAAAACGTATCGACGTGGAAATTGATGCCCAACGATGTGGCAAAGTTTGAGGTCAGCAACAGCAGACCGGCGTTGATGACAAAGGTGAACAACCCCAATGTCAGTACGATCATCGAACACGAGACGAATGTGAGAATGGGGCGGATGAGGACGTTGATGATACTGTAGATCATCGCGACGATGCCGATTTCCCACCCGTTGCCTTCGAACCGAATGCCTTCGACGACCTTGAACGCGGCAAAGATCGCCAGGCTGGTGATCAACCACTGCAATACCATGCGCCGCAGCGTCTGGATGCTGTTTTCGGATTGTGCCATTGTACCTCCTACCGTGCCCGTCGGCTGGCGAGTTCCCTGCCGTAGGCCTCGATGTCGTCGTAGAATCGCGAGCGTTTGCTCGCACCGGTACTATTGACGCTGGCGCGCTTCTTTGTGTTGCTGCCCCCGCGCTCGCGGCACCACGACACGTACAATCGCTCGGCAGCACGCGTCAACGCGACATAACACAGGCGGCGCTCTTCTTCGATGCCCTCGGGGGTCCCCATGCTGCGTTCGTGCGGCAGGGTACCTTCCTCGAGCCCGCAGACGAACACCATGGGCCATTCGAGCCCTTTGGCGGCGTGGATGGTGCTGAGCTGGATGAGATCGCGCTCTTCTTCGTCGTCGTCGGTGTTGGTCATGATGGCGATGTACTGCATAAACTCTTCGATCGAGTCGTGTTCTTCGGCGAGCACGGCGAGTTCGTCGAGGTACCCCTGCGCATCGGCGAGTTTCTCGGGGTCTTTGGCATGCAGATTGGCAAGGTAGTCGGCGTAGTGCGTGTGGTGGATGATGTCGTCGATGACGTCACGCGGGCTCGAATGCCGTTTGAGGTGCCCACGCAGGCGCCCCAACAACGTCCCCAGTGCACGCGCGCCGTTGCGGGCTTTTTCGTCGAGCTGTGCCAAAATCATCACATCCGAGAGCACGTCGGCGATCGCCAGATTGCGCCGAGCGGCCTCGACGCTGAAGAGTTTGAGCGGTTTGGCACTCAACCCGCGCTTGGGGGTGTCGGCGATGCGGGTGAGCGCGATGTTGTCGCGCGGGTTGACCGCCAGGCGCACATACGCCAAGATGTCGCGCACCACTGCGCGGTCGTAGAACCCCTGCTGCCCTTTGAGGCGGTAGGGCAGCCGGAGTAAGCGGAACGCTTCCTCGAATTGGCGTGACATGTGCTTCGAGCGGTAGAGCACGGCGAAATCGCGGGCGCGCCGGCCCGCCACCGCCACATCGCCGAAAAACCCACCGTCGGGGTTGCCGGCGTGCACCATGGTGGCGATTTCGTGGGCGATCTTGTCGGCTTCTTCTTTGCCGGTCTGGTATTCGAGAAACACCACCGAGCGTTCGCCCTGCACACTGCGTTGTGCGGCGGTGAGCTCCATGGGGGGCACCGCCCGACTCCCACGGATGACCGCATACGCCGCGTCGAGGATCGCTTGGCGGCTGCGGTAGTTGGTTTTAAGCTCGATGACCGTGGCTCTGGGGAAGGTATCGGCGAAGCGCGTGATAATCGTGTGGTCGGCGTTTCGGAAGCCGTAGATCGACTGCATCGCGTCACCCACCACAAACAGCGAACGCGGCTTGCTGCCGACGGGCTCCGACAAGATGCGGACCAGGCTGAATTGGCTCGGGTCGGTGTCTTGGTATTCGTCGACGAGGACGTGCTTCCATTTCGCCTGCACCGCTTCGAGCACCTCTTCGCGTTCGCTCAGCAGCCGGTAGGTGTGCTGG
>JBJOJU010000318.1:0-8250 GCA_046046485.1 Chloroflexota bacterium
GCAGCGCAGCCGTCCGAGCGTACACTTTTTTCGTTGAAAAGAACACACCGCGGACTGCGGGATACAGCGCGTATCGATGGACTGTTTGCGATACCACGGGTGGGAATGTCGTCGTGGTTGCAGTTGTGGGCGTTGGTTTAGCATTTGGGTCGGGAGAAAGATATTTTTCTCCTAAAGAAAAACACCCTGGTGTCAAAAACGCCGCTGAGACGTGGCGTTGCGCTGATGAAACGACAGCGTGCCGGAGCCTCGCCGCGCAGTGTCGTCGGCGTTGGAACGATACTACGGGCACCACGGAATGTTTTTTTCATAAAAAAGAACAACTGCCGACTGACACTGAGACAAGGAGCAGGGCGATAACACTGTGAAGAAACCATGGACCGGTGTGGGTTGTGTAATGGTGTCGGGTGGAGAGATTCGCTGTCCGCAGGTGCCGGCGGCTGGTGTATACTGTCGGCACACACCGGGTGTTTCCAATTAACGAGGAGGCTGGGATGCAGTTCGATTTCGACAAAGTAGTCGATCGTCGTGGTGGCGACAGTATCAAGTGGAATCTGTATGGCGACGGGATTTTGCCGATGTGGGTCGCCGACGGCGATATTTTGTCACCGCCCAAGGTCATCGAAGCACTGACTGCGCGTGCCGCCCATGGAGTCTTCGGGTATGCCGGTGAGCCGGCAGGCCTCAAGCCGTTGATTGTCGAGCGCATGCAGAAGCTCTACAACTGGACCATCACCACCGACGACATCGTCTATGTCCCCGGTGTCGTGACGGGATTCAATATCGCTGCGCGAGCAGCCGGCAAAGCGGGCGACGGCATTTTGGTGCAGACGCCCAATTATCCGCCGATTCTGAACGCAGCGAACAACCACGAAATGGTCACCCAGACCGCCGAACTCAAGCTGGTGCAGAACGGCAACATCATCTCGTACGAGTACGACGATGCAGCGTTCGTGGGCGCGATCGACGAAAAGACGAAGATCTTCATCCTCTGTCATCCACACAACCCCACCGGTCGGTTGATGAACCGTGAAGAACTGCTGCGGATGGCCACCGTCTGCACCGAGCGCGGGATTGTCATCTGCTCCGACGAAATCCATTGCGACCTGATCATGGACGGCCGCGAGCACATCCCGACGGCGTCGTTGTCGCATGAAATCGCCATGAACACCATTACGTTGATGGCACCGTCGAAGACCTTCAACATTCCGGGTTTGGGTTTCAGCTTTGCCATTATCCAGAACCCCGAGCTGCGCAAGAAGTACGTCAAGGCCGAAGCCGGTATCGTGCCTCACCCCGGGATTTTCGGGTACGTCGGTGCATACGCCGCCTACAGCCACGGCGATGCATGGTTGGCCGAGTCGAACGAATACTACGCTGCAAACCGCGATTTCGCCATCGATTACGTGAAAAAGTACATGCCCCAGCTGAGTATCACCTGCCCCGAGGCGACGTACCTGGCTTGGGTCGACTGTAGCAAGGCGGGGATCGACGGCAACCCGAAGGAATACTTCCAGAAGTTCGGCGTCGCCTTGGGCGACGGGCGCAATTTCGGTGCCCACACGGCCAACTTCGTGCGCATCACGATGGCCTGCCCGCGCTCCTTGCTCGAACAAGGGCTCGACATGATGCGGAAAGCCCTCGAACCGCTGTCATAATCTCGTGGGAGTGGCGCAGGTATTCATCCGAATACCTGCGCTTTTTCATATCAAACAGTAGGCGCTATGGAACAGCCACCCCAGTGGGATTTCGACGCGGTCGTCGATCGACGCGGCGGCGACAGCATCAAGTGGAATGCCGCGGGCGACACCGTCGCCATGTGGTACGCCGATGCCGATTTTCTGTCGCCGCCGGCGGTGCGGGCAGCACTGGAGCGCCGGGCTGCACACGGCGTGTACGGGTATGTGAGCGAGCCGGCCGGGCTGCGAGCGCGCATCGTCAAGCGCATGGCGACGCGGTATGGCTGGCGTATCACCCGCGACGACATCGTCTGGGTACCCGGAATCATCCCCGGCTTCAATCTGGCGTATCAGATGATCGCCGAACCGGGGGCAGGTGTCGTGGTCCAAGCGCCGACGTTCTATCCGATTTCTCGTGATCTCACATTGCACGACCTGGTCGCACAACCCGCGCAGCTGCGGCGTTGGGAAGCGGGGCATACCGTCCATTTTGCATACGACCCCGACGCGTTCGCAGCGGCGTTTACCCCGGCGACACGCATGGTGTCGCTGTGCCACCCCCACAATCCGACGGGGTTGGTCGTGGATCGTGCTGCGCTGGAGCACATGGCGTCGGTGAGTCTGGCGCACGGTGCCGTCATCGTGTCCGACGAAATCCACTGCGACATCGCACTCGATGGGACGCCGCATATCCCGCTGGCGGCGTTGTCGCCAGAGGTCGCACAGCAGACGATCACGCTGATGTCGCCGAGCAAAGCCTACAACATCCCCGGGCTCGGGCTGGGGTATGCGATTATCCCGAACCCCACTCTGCGGGCACGGTATGTGGCAGCCAGCGCTGGCATGCTGGCCCATCCGACGGCCTTTGGGTACGCGGGAGTCGCCGCTGCCATCATAGACGGAGACCCGTGGTTGACCGCCGCGAACGCCTACTGTGCGGCGAATCTGGCGTACGCACAAGCATACCTAGCACGGCATCTGCCTCGTTTACGGGCGACGCAGCCGCGGTCGACCTATTTGTGGTGGATCGACTGTCGTGACGCGGGGATCGTTGGCAATCCGAGCCGGTTCTTCGCGCAGCACGGCGTCTTGTTGGGTGACGGCGCACCGTTCGGCGGTGACTCAGCAGGGTTCGTGCGTATGACTTTGGCATGCCCACGGGCGACGCTACTCGCTGGGCTGGAGGCGATGCGGCGGGCACTGGATAGCATCTGACACAGAACTTTGGTTTTCGATAAAATACCGTATAATGCCTACTACATAGGGTAATAGTGAGGCAGCCGATGCGGTACGATTTCGAACAACCTCTCCCGCGCCGCGATTCCGATAGTCTGAAATGGAACCTCTACCCCGCCGATGTGACGCCACTGTGGATCGCTGAATCCGATGTCCGGCCGCCCGACTCGGTGATTGCAGCGCTGGCTGCTCGTGTCGAACACGGGGTGTTCGGCTACACCGCTGCGTTGGGGCACCGATCGGCACCGGGTGGGACGTGGGAATACCCCGAAATCGCCCAGGTCATCTGCGCGCGGCTGCAGCGCTTGTATGACTGGACTGTCACCCCCGAGGAGTTGGTCTATTTGCCTGGGGTGGTGGCCGGGTTCAACGTCGCCTGCAGCATCGCCGGTGAACGCGGTGACCACGTGCTGATGCACGCCCCGTGCTATGGCCCGATCACCAATGGCCCGCACAACCAAGGGCGGGTGTGTACCTATGCACCGTTGCAACGTGACATAACATCAGAAGGCTATGCATACTTCCGACACGACAGTGCGGTGTTCGGTGCGGCGATCAGCGCGCAGACGAAGCTCTTTTTGTTGTGCAATCCACACAACCCGACGGGGCGGGCGTTTAGTAAGGCAGAATTGAGCGATATGGTGGAGCAGTGCGTCGCCAACGACATGCTGATCTGCTCCGACGAAATCCATGCCGAGTTGGTACTGGGCGAGACACAGCACATCCCGATTGCGACGATTTCGCCGGCAGCGGCAGCCCGCAGTATCACGTTGATCAGCCCGAGCAAGGCGTTCAACATCCCGGGGTTGGGGTTCGCGGTGGCGGTCATCCAGAATCCCGAGCTCCGGCGGCGCTACCAGGATGCGATGCAGGGGTTGGTGGCGAGCCCGTATATCTTTGGGTATGTGGGTGCGCTCGCCGCCTACCGTGCCGACCCGCAGTGGCTCGTTGACGTGCGGGCGTTTTTTGCACAGAATCGGGCGTTGGTGAACGAGGTACTGGCGACGCATGCACCGCAGCTGGTGTTGAACCGGTCGGACGCGACGTTTCTATCGTGGATCGACTGTCGGGCGGCGCAGTTACCTACGAATCCGAAAGCATTTTTCCTCGAACAAGCACACGTGGCGCTCGCCGACGGGGCGGGTTTTGGGCCGGCGGGTGACGGCTACATTCGGCTGACATTCGCGACCCAACGCGCAATTCTCGAGCCGGCGTTGTATGCGATGATCGACGCATTGCGGCCCTACAGTTAGGGTTGTATTTGTCAAAAAGTCGATATTCTTGCGATTGTACTATTTGACACAGATGAAGAACAGATTATACTGAACACAGTGAATCGATGCGATGCAGCATCACAGCTAAGTTCGCCCAGGCACGGTCGACGCGAGTCGACCGTTTTTTCTTTTCTGGGAATCTGTCGTAGCAGCAAGAGGAGCCGCATGAAGCAGCAGATGGACAAAAGCCTCAAGACGCGTGTATTGATTCTGGCAGTGGCATTGCTGTCACTGATCCTGGGTGCGTGTGGCGCACAACCGAGCGCACCGGCCGAAGCAACCACCGCTCCTGCAGAGGCCACTGCAGCCCCCGCCGCGGAAGCGACCGCTGCTCCGGCAGAGCCCACCGCCGCTCCGGCAGCCGACGAGAAATTTGTGTTCGGTATGGTTTTGGTCGGCCCCATCAGCGACGGCGGCTGGAGCCAGGCGCACTACGATGCAGCCAAGTACGTCGAAGCCAACACCCCCAACAGCGAATTCGTCTATGTCGACAAGGTCAACCCGGCTGACCGCCCGAACGTCAAGGTCGAGCAGGTCGTCGACGAACTGGTGGCCAAGGGCGCCAAGCTGGTCATCACCAACTCCGACGACTTCAAGGACGGCACCCGCGAGGCTGCAAAGGCACACCCGGATGTCACCTTCATCCACATCTCGGGCGACGACGTCTTGACCGGCAAAGCACCGGCCAACCTCGGCAACGAGATGGGTCGCATGGAATACGGCAAGATGATCGCCGGTTGTGCCGCTGCGCTGCAGAGCGCCGATGGCAAGATCGCGTTCGTCGGGCCGTTGATCAACGACGAAACCCGCCGGTTGGCCGACTCGGCCTACTTGGGTGCCAAGCACTGCTGGACCAAGGTCCGCGGCGGTGATGCAGCAGCCCTGAAGTTCACGGTCACCTGGATCGGCTTCTGGTTCAACATCCCCGGCGTGACGCTGGACCCGACCAAGGTCGTCAACGACGCCTTCACGGCTGGCTACGACGTCGTCATCTCGGGCATCGACACCCCGGAAGCCATCGTCGAGGCCGGCAAGGCGCAGGCAGCTGGCAAGAAGGTCTACGCGATCCCCTACGATTTCAAGGATGCCTGTGCCAAGGGTGAAGCCGCATGTCTGGGCGTGCCCTACTTCAACTGGGTCCCGACCTACACCAAGGCAGTCGCCGACGTCAAAGGTGGTACCTGGAAGCAGGCATGGAACTGGACGTCGCCGGATTGGACCGACATCAACAATGTCGCCACCAGCAACATCGGTTTCGTCAAGGGTGCTGCGCTGACCGCCGAGAACGCAACCAAGCTCGACGGCTTCATCGCCGAACTGGCCGGTGGCCTGAACCTCTGGACCGGCCCGCTCAAGCTCCAGGACGGCAGCGAGTACCTGGCTGATGGTGTGGTCGCCGACGACAAGCAGGTGTGGTACACCCCGCAGTTGCTCGAAGGCATGGAAGGCCAGAGCGTCAGCAAGTAACCGTTGTGACCCCGACCAGGCTCCGAAACCGGAGCCTGGTCTTTTTGTTACAATACCCGCACGGAGCCCGCAGTCAAAAGGAGTCCGAATGCAGATCAGCATTCGCAATCTCCGCAAAGTGTTCGGACCGGTCGTCGCCACGAACGACCTCTCGGTGGACTTTGCGGCAGGGCAGATACACGGTATTCTGGGCGAAAACGGTGCCGGCAAAAGCACGCTGATGAAGATGCTCTCGGGCATCTATACTCCGGACAGCGGGACGATCGTCATCGGTGACCGCCCGATGCGGACGGGTTCGCCGCTGCAGGCGCTCATCGCGGGCGTGGGTATGGTCGGCCAAGACCCACTCGACATCCCCGTCTTCACGGTGCTCGAAAACATCGCGAGCGGCGCACGCACCCCGCCGACTGCAGTGCTCGCACGCCTGTTTGCCGAATGGAACGCAAAACTGGGTTTTGAGCTTGACCCCCACGCGCGCATCCAGCAACTGACAGTCGGCCAGCGTCAGCAGGTCGAAATCATCCGCTTGCTGATCACCGGTTCGCACATTTTGATCCTCGACGAACCGACGACCGGGATCACCGCTGCGCAGGTCGATGCCCTCTTTGCGGCGCTGAAGACGATTGCTGCGGGCGGGAAGACCGTTTTGTTTGTGACCCACAAACTCGACGAAGTCGCTGCACTGTGCGACACGGTGACCGTGTTGCGTGCAGGAGCACTGGTCGGTGCCCAACAGCAGATGCCGGTGTCGAAAGAACTCATCCTGCACGCGATGTTCGGCGACCGCAGTGTGCACCCCCATGCCACGATTGGGCACCATCACCCAGGGGGAATCATCTGGGACCTGCACGATGTCGTCATGCAAGACGCCCACCTGCGCATCGGTCCACTGACGATGGCGATCGAAGCGGGGCAGATCGTCGGTCTGGCTGGGCTCGAAGGTTCCGGGCAAACGATTTTGTTGCAACATCTCGCCGGGATACGCCAACCTCGCGCAGGGCGGATTATGTTCGACGACGCACCGTTGACACAATCGCGCTACGACAACGTCTATCTGCCTGCAGACCGGATGCACGAGGGCATTATCCCCACCATGAGCCTGGTCGAGCATATCCAACTGCTGCGTGACCACTTGTTGCTGCCCGGCCAGAGTGCACGTGCCAAAGCCCAAGAACTCATCGAGGGCTACAGCATCAAAGCGACACCCGATACACCCTTGCAGCTGTTGTCGGGCGGTAATCAGCAGCGGGCGATGCTCGCGTTGATCCCCGATGCCGCACGGGTCATCTTGCTCGAGCATCCGACCCGCGGCCTCGATGCCTTTTCGGCCGAATCGGTGTGGGCGCGCTTGCAGGAGCGCTGTAGCCACGGCGCCACTGTGGTGTTTTTCTCTGCCGATCTCGAAGAAGTGATGGAATATAGCGACATGGTCGTGGTGTTTTTCGGTGGACGGGTGAGTCGTCAAATCGACCGTGACACGTTGACCGAGCACACCCTCGCACGCCTCATCGGGGGCGTCGGATTTGCAGAGGTGGCACTATGAACCGACGCACGACGATGGCCACGCTCGGTGCACTCGCCGTCGCTATGCTGTGCACGGCGCTCGTTCTCTGGAGCACCGAGGTCGCGACACTGGATGTGTTCAGAGTGCTCTTCAGCGGGTCGTTGACCAGCGGTTCGCGGATTTCGGACATGTTGATGCTGGCCGCGCCGCTGCTCTTGTGTGCTGCCGGCCTTGCGGTCAGCTTCGCTGCTGGTCAGTACAACATCGGTATCGAAGGGCAGATGACCATCGGCGGTGTCGTCTCGATGGCGGTGCTGCGGTTGTCGCCCGATGGCAGTGGTGCAGTGCTGTACTGGGTCGGCGCTGTGCTGGCAGGGGCGATCGCCGGGGCGCTCTGGGCGGGCGTGGTGGCGATGCTCAAGCAGTACACCCGCGTTTCAGAGATTTTTGTGGGGCTGGGGCTGAATTTCGTCGCGCTGGGTGTGTCGCTCTACATGGTCTTTGGGCCGTGGAAGCGCCCCGGGGTCGCTTCGATGTCTGGTACCGAACCATTACCCGATGCCCTGTGGCTGCCCGTGCTGGGTACGACACGGCTTTCGCTGGTCTCACCCATCGTCGCACTCGCCGTGTTGGTCCTGCTCTGGTGGCTGGTGCGCAAGACCCAGTGGGGGCTCGAGGTCCGCGCCAGCGGGATCAGCCAGCTGGCGTCGCTCCGTCTGGGGGTCCCGGCCGTCCGGCGCACCATCGAGGCGATGCTGGTGTGTGGGGCTGTTGCAGGGGTCGCCGGTGCGCTGCAGATTCTGGGTGTCTACCACGCGTTGGTGCCCAATCTGGCCAGTGGTATCGGGTTCATGGGACTCCTGGTGGCGTTGCTGGTCAATGCTGACATCCGCTTTGTCGGTCCCTTGGTGCTCTTTTTCGCCGTGCTAACGGCAGGGAGTATCCAGCTGCCGTTGTCGCTGTCGATCGACAGCAGCATCAGTGGGGTGTTCCAAGGGTTCTTGGTGTTGGCGATGTTGGTCGCACGGACGCTCGCAGCGCCGAAGGAGCGTGCCTGATATGGAACAACTCGTCCTCGATTTGGCGGCCA
>JBJOJU010000321.1:0-4818 GCA_046046485.1 Chloroflexota bacterium
CCGGGTCATCATGGCCGATGCCCGCGTCAGCACCCCCGTCAGCGCTGCGCTCGCCGGCGCGGGGACCCACATCGCCTGACCCCCTGCCCCGGTGTGCAGCGTCGCACCCCGACCAACGGATAGTGTATCGATCACGAACCGAAGACGGAGGATGCTATGACCTGGACCGACAGCCCGAGCAATGCCGACATCATCGCCCGCGAAGACCTGCGCACCAGTGGCACCTACAGCAAACGCGGCATCGCCATCGTGCGCGGGGTGGGCGCGACCGTCTGGGACGCCGACGGCAAACGCTACATCGACTGCGTCGGTGGCCAAGGCGCCGCCAATCTGGGCCACGCCCACCCCGCGATCATCGCCGCGGTCCAGCACCAGGTCACCCAACTGGTGAGCTGCCCCGAGATTTTTCACAACGACCAACGCGCCGCCTATCTCGACGAGCTCGGTGCCGCACTCCCCGCCGGCATGGGGCGCATCTTTTTGTGCAATTCGGGGACCGAGGCCGTCGAATCTGCCCTCAAATTCGCCCGTCTCTCGACCGGCCGCCCAGGGGTCATCGCCATGATGCGCGGCTTCCACGGCCGCACAATGGGAGCGCTCTCCGCCACTTACGAACCCAAGTACCGCGAGCCGTTCGAACCGCTCATCGCCGGGGTCAGCCACGTCCCCTACGACCGCATCGACGCGCTGCGGGCTGCCATCAACGACCAGACCGCTGCGGTCATCGTCGAACCGGTCCAAGGCGAAGGCGGAGTCCGCCCGGCGTCCCCCGGCTTTCTCGCAGCGGTCGCCGCCCTGTGCGCCGAACACGGTGCGTTGCTGATTCTCGACGAGGTCCAGACCGGCTTCGGGCGCACCGGCAGCCTGTTCGCCTGCAGCCAGGCCGGTGTCACCCCAGATCTGCTGGTGATGGCCAAATCGATGGCCGGCGGGTTGCCCATGGGGGCCCTCGCCATCCACGAACGGCTGGGCGGCTTCGCCCCCGCCAGCCACGGCTCGACGTTCGGCGGCAACCCGCTGGCCTGCGCCGCCGCCCGGGCTGCGCTGCGCGTGTTGTGCAGCGGCGATCTCCTCGCATCGACTGCCCGCAAAGGCGAACATGTCGTCGAACGCCTGCGCAGCACGCCACTGAGCAAAGTGCGCGAGGTGCGTGGCGCCGGGTTACTCATCGGTATCGAGCTCAAAGAGCGCGTCCAACCGACGCTGGTCGCACTGATGGAACGCGGCGTCTTGGCACTGCCTGCCGGCCCCAACGTCCTGCGCCTGCTGCCGCCCCTCGTCATCAGCGACGCCGAGCTCGACGAAGCCCTCGAGCACATCTGTGCGGTGCTCGCATGACCGACGACATCCAGCTCCTGGTCGACGCCGTCGGCACGCCCAGTTTTTCGACGCACGAACACGCCGTCGCCCGACTGTTGGTCGACGCGATGGCAGCGCGTGGGCTGCACAGCCACATCGATCCGGCCGGCAACGCCGTGGGGACCATCGGCGACAGCGGGCCACACATCGTCCTCTTGGGCCACATGGACACCGCCCCGGGCACGGTGCCGGTCCGCACCGAGGGCGATCTGCTCTACGGCCGCGGCGCCGTCGATGCCAAAGGCCCGCTGTGCACGTTCGTCGCCGCGGCCGGTCGCTATGCCCAGCAGGCAACACACCCATTCCGCTTGAGCGTCATCGGCGCCGTCGAAGAAGAATACGCCACGTCGCGCGGGGCACACTACGTCAGTGGGCGCTACCAGCCGGCCGCGTGTATCATCGGCGAGCCGAGCGGCGCCGATCGCATCACGCTGGGCTACAAAGGCCGCGTCCTGCTCGATGTCACCAGTCGGGTCGAAAGTGCGCACAGCGCCGGCGCCGCGGCGAGCGCACCCGAGCGCTGCATGGCCGTCTGGCAGCACATCCAAGCCTACTGCGCAGCCTATAACCAGACCCAGACGCGGCTGTTCGACCAATACTTGCCGTCGCTGCGGCATATCGCGTCGGGGAGCGACGGTTTGGTCGACTGGGCCCGCGCCGGCATCGGGATCCGTCTGCCGCCCGCCCGCACGCCGTGGCAGCTCCTCGACGACCTGGCTGCCTACGGCGACGCAGCGACCACCCTGCTGTTCCGCGACGTCGCGCCGGCCTGGTCTTCGCCACGCACCGACGCCGCAGCGACGGCGCTGGCATCGGCGATCCGCAGCCACGGGGGCACCCCCGGGATGATCCACAAAACCGGGACTGCCGACATGAACGTCGTCGGCCCACGCTGGCAGTGCCCCATCGTGGCATATGGCCCCGGCGATTCGACCCTCGATCACACGCCCCACGAGCACATCAGCTTGACCGAATACCGCCGGGCCATCGACATCCTCAGCAGCGCATTGCCCATCCTCGCTCAGCGGCTCGCCGCTCACCAGGCATAGACGACGATACCCAGCATGATCAAGAGGAAATACTTCCACTGCCCGCGCGCGATCGGCTCGGCGAAAAACCATTGGCCCAACATAGGTGCCAATATATATGACAACGACTGACCAACGTACACCTTCCCAATGCCCAAATCGCGCGCGGCGATCATGTTACACGGCACCGCCAGACAAAATAACCCCAGACCGATCACCAGCCAGATCCACCGCGTGGTCTGGCTGTATCGTTTGTAGAAAAACTGCCCGAACACGACGCAGAGCACGCCGCTGACCAAGACAATCCATGCCGTCATCGTCGTTCCTCGCTCACACGTCGCGCATCAGCGCGACGACGCCGACCATCACCAGACCTACCCCGATCAACTGGTGCCAGGCAAACGGTTCGCCGTAGGCAATCGAGAGTGCGACGATACACGGGAATATCACCGCCGATGTCCCATACGCGATCCCCAACGGGTAGTCGCGGTGGATGCGCCCCCAAACCACGAACCGCCCCACATTCAATGCCAGAATCACCGCATATAACCCCAGCATCCATAGATACTGCGTTGTATCGACGCCGGTCGAAATCTTGACGAAACTCATCGTGCCGATCTGGATGACGGTGTTGATGAGGGTCAATCCGGCCAGCCGGAGTGTGCGGTTATTCGTCAATTCGTGCATCGGGCTGCCTCAATCATAGTCACGGATGCGAAAAATCGAATAGCCCGGCAGCGTCGTATACCCTTCGATTTGGTCATAGGTATCACGAATGTATGTATAGACGAGCTCGTGCGAAATCGAAAATCGCAGCGCACTGCGGTCGTCCATCCCTTTGTTCATGATGATCACCGCCCGCGGTTGTGCAGCAGTTAGTTGGGCGATTTCGTCGCGTTGGAATGCCTCACTGCGGGGCCAGATTGCATAGATGTCCCACACCGGTGCACGCAGCGAGAGCATGGCGTATGCCCCCGGCCAGAACGGCGCAATGAACAAGGTCTCGTCGCCGGCGACAAAATCAGTGCGCATCCGGTTGAGGAGCGCGACTTCGTCCGCCGTCTGATTGGGCACCGACAGGATATCAGGCCCGACTTGGGTGGCACGACAGACGTCTACCGCTGGGCAGGCTGCACGCGGCTGCACCGGCAGAAAAATGATGAGGCTGACTGCCAAGACCCCACTGCAGACGACCCAGAAGCGCTGCGTGTGCTCGTGGGCGATCCACACCAACCCACCCAATACCAGCGGCAAAAGGCCCTGCGCCAGGTGGACCAGATCGGCCCGCGAAAAGGCATACACCACACTGGGCACACTATAGACAACCGCAGCCTGCACAAATGGGTGCGTGCTGCGGTGCCGGTGTGCCCGCCACAGCAAACCACCGAGTGCGACAAACGGCCCGACCGCGAGCACGACAAAGCACACCCCGATGAGATACTCGCGCAGACCAGCACCGCCGGGCTGCAGGGCAACGACCCACGGCCACGGCACCGGCAGTGGAATATTCGCCTGCTCCCGTGCGAAAAAACCTTCGATCATGTGGGTGATATATGCCGCCAGAAAGCCACGGGTCATCAATGCATACAACACCAACGGCACGACCCCGACTGCAAACCCACCGAGCACCACACCGGCCCGTCGCAGCCAGAGTCGGACGCGCCGTTGTTTGTAGGCGCGCAGTGCCAATACCACGCAGACACACGCGACAAAAAAAACGCCGTGCTTGCGCACGTCGCCCAGGCTCACCAACACGACCCCATAGACGAGTCCCAACAACACACTGGTCGGGAGCGGGTGGCTGGTACGTTGGATGCGTGCCAAGACGACCAGCCCGACGACCAACACGACGAAGTCCGGCATTCGATAGTGCGGCCACACCCACAGCCACGCGACGAGTCCGATCGCCCCCACCACCCGCCAATCTCGGTCGACCCGCCGGTAGACAAACTCGGCGACCACCGCCAACACCAGCGCCTGCAGCAGCATCAGCCCGAAGCGGAGCGCCACGATCCCCGTGTTGCCCCACACTGCCATCGGCAGCGCCAGCACGAAGTACCGCCCGATGTCGTAGGCGTAGAAATCTCGGATGGGCACGTCACCGGCGAGCACCCGTTGGGCGCCGTACCAGAGAAATCCCTCATCCCACAGCGATATATCAATCCAGCCCTGTAAAAAAAACGACAACCCCGCACCCAAGAGGGCGACGGCGCAGATGAACCCAATCGGAGAAACTACTCGGCGTACCAACCGTTCCAAACCACCCTCCCGCTGTACAGCCACAGCTTACCAAAGTTTGCCACTCGCTGCAGCATCGGGAGAAAACACCGACGGCCCGCGTGCGCGTGCCGTCGGCGCTGGTGGCCATGGACATTCAGGGGACGAGTTTTTGGGTCTGCTTCGTCTTGGCCGCCAACACTGCAGTCTCGAC
>JBJOJU010000346.1:0-4313 GCA_046046485.1 Chloroflexota bacterium
TTGCACTGCCCGAATAATCTCCATGACCATCGATCTGCGTGAGCGCATCCTCAACGAAGCGGCGCTGCGATTCGTCGCCTCGGGCTATCACGCGGTATCGATGCGCGAAATCGCCGAGGGCGTCGGGGCGTCGAAGGCGTCGATCTACTACCATTTCACCGACAAAGAGACCCTCTTGTTGGCGATCATGGAGCACTCGTTGATCCAGCTGCAGCGCATCGTCGCTGCAGCGACCACCATGCCGGGCACCATCGAAACCAAACTCATCGCCATCGTCGACGGGCTCCTCGGGCTCGATGCCGTGCAGCGTGCGGCGATGCGGTTGGCGATGGTCGAGCTCCAGCACGTGGGCGAGGCGGCGCGCCGGTCGTTTGCACAGCGCTACGACGCGCAGTTCATCACGCCGATCCGCGCGCTGCTGACCGCTGGGATGCGCGCCGGCACGGTGCGCGAACTCGACGTCGTCACGACGACGTGGGCCTTTCTGGGCTTGCTCTACCCGTTTTCGATGATGGCGCAGCGCAGCCGCGACACCCGACCCGACAGCCAAGCCCTGGTGACGTTGTTTCTCAGGGGGATCCAGGCATAGGCAGAGAAAACGCCCCCCGTGCGACCGCACGGGGGGCGTCTGTGTCCCAATCAGTCGCCGCTGGGCAGCGGTGCCGCTGCAACCTGGGCCACCAGTGCCGCCGGCGGTAGGTCTGCCAGTGACCGCAAGCGCAGGGCGACCGGCGGCATCCACGCATCGACCAGCGCGGGGATCGGTACCGCCACGCAGCGCATCCCGGCGCGACTGGCAGCGGTCGCACCGTGTGCCGAATCTTCGAAGACCAAGCACGACGCCGGCGCAGCACCCACATTGGCCGCGACCGTCAGAAAAATCTCGGGCGAGGGCTTCACCGCACTGACGTCGTTGGCGGTCACAATCGTCGCAAAATGGCGATGCAGATCGTGGGCATGCAGCCAGCGCAGCACCCAGTCGCGTTGGGCACTCGAACCGACCGTCAGCGTGACACCGTGGGTATTCGCGTAGGCGATGAGATCAACGACCCCGGGTCGCAACGGTTGGGCGAGGCAGTGCTCGAGGAATCGCTCGTGGTTCAGAGCTTTCCAATGCGCACGGTCGATGGCCCGCCCGATGCGTGACTCGAGCGCGGAATACGGATCAAATCCGCCGATCGTGCCCAGCCCCTTGCGCCATTCGTCGAGCTCGAGCGCGACGTCGTGGGCCTGCCACATCGCTTCGACCACCACGAAATCCTGTGATTCGGTGTCGAGGATGGTCCCGTCGAAGTCGAAAATAAACGTCTTGATAGCCATGGTACCTGCTTTATTCACGGTGTCGCTGTCCATAGTACCATGCACGCCTAGGAGGAACGAATGCCCGCTGTATCGACCATTGCCGCCCGCGTCCTGCTCGTCACCGGGGGTGCACACCGCCTAGGTGCCGCCATCGCGCGGCACGCGGTCGCCGCCGGATACCACGTCGCTGTCCACTACCACGCCTCGGCTGCGGCCGCAGCGGCACTCCAGCAGGAGCTCAGCGCCGCCGGCGGGACGTGCACGTTGCACCAGGCGGATTTTGCGCAGCCGGGTGCGGCAGCGGGCGTCGTCGACGCGGCCACACAGGCACACGGGCGACTCGACGTCCTCGTCCACAGTGCCGGCATCTGGGGGAAAACGTCGCTGCGCGACGGTGACCCGGCCGATGTCCTCCGTTACACCCAGGTCAATGTCGCAGCCGTCTACGAAGCGACCCAGCGCGCGCTGCCGTGGCTGGAAACAGCCGACGGCAGCGTCGTCACCGTCTGTGACGCAGGAGTCTACCGCCCCTGGCGCGACTACTCGGCATACCTGGCCAGCAAAGGCGCGCTGACACAGCTGACCCACACCCTGGCGCTCGAGTGCGCGCCGCTGGTGCGGGTCAATGGGGTCGCGCCGGGGTTGGCGCTGGTACCAGACGATTGGGACAGCGCGCGGATCGCCCAAGCGACCGCCCGCATCCCTCTGCGGCGCGCCGGTACCGCCGCCGATGTCGCGCAGGCGGTGCTCTTCCTGGCGGCTGCACCATACATCACCGGGGTCATCCTGCCGGTCGACGGCGGCGTCACCTTGCGCTGAGCCTACTTGGGGCGGACCTGGCCGACCGGTCGGCGTTCGCCGTCGGCTGCGTCGTCGGTCGCCTCGGACTGGGTGCGTTCCTCGAGCTTTTTGATCGCTGCATCGCTCATGCGCGTGCCCCACAACGCCATCAAAATGCCGAAGAAAAACAACAGCGGCAAGATCGTCAGCGCCGAAAAGACCAGCAGCACGCTCCCCAACACCAAGAACACCAGCGCCGGCAACGCTACAAAAAACATCAAACCGACCGCGTTGCGGAACAGCCGGCTATAGTGCACCTGCCCCAGTGTTTCGTGGATGGGCAACAGAAAGCCCAACAGCGCGAGCCAGATCAGGGCGACGTCGAAGAAGAAGATCGCCACCATGCCGTTGGCGAACTGCATCCCGCCATAAAACCAGATGTTGAGTAGAACGGTATAGAACACCACCGACCAGAGGTACATCACCACGATGCGCCGCCCGAGCTGGTGAGGCACGCCGCTCAACAACATGCGCCACGGGGTGGCTTTACCGTCGACCATGCGGCGTGCCAGCGTGGTCAGCGCGCCGCTCGCAATCGCAAACAGCAGCGGCGCCAGGAGCGCGCAGACCACGACGCCGGCGTACAATCCGCGCTGATACATCACCAATGCCAGATAGGGCAGGGGCAACGCGACGGCACACCAAAAGAGATTGCCGGCAATGGCGAGGAACATATCTTCGAAGATATCTTTGCATGCGTCCCAAAACGTGCGTAATCCGAGCATTAGTCCCCCCGTTGTGATGCTGTGCGGCGTTCTGCCATGATGGTATCGAGGCGGCGCAACTCGCGGTACTCTTCCCACGGCCAAGGAGCCGGGGCAAGCCAGTGTTCGATGTCGGCGCTCGTCGCTGTCTTGTGTGATTGTATCGCGGCGCGCTGGACGCGCAGCGTGGCCAGATCTCCGAGATTCGTGAGCCGCCCCCAGACCCCTGCCCACTGCCCACGCAGCAGCAACACGAGGCAGGCACTCAGCTCGTAGCGCACGATCACCGGCCAATGCCGGCGCCACTGTGCGTCCGGCAGGCAGCGAATCAACGTCCGCCAGCGATTCCGCCCCAGCAGCCGGTGTTTGAACGCCGAACCCTGCCCACTCGTCGCCGAATAGACATGGCGGATGACCGCCGTCGGGCAACTCAGACTCTGCCAGCCGCGTAACCGCATGCGCCACGCCAGGTCGACGTCTTCGAGATAGTTGAAAAAATCCGCTGGGAAGAGACCCACGTCGTCGATCATCGCTCTGCGGAGCAGTGCCGCACCGCCGCTGACCCCTGCGACTGCAAACGGCGTCGCAGGCAACGCTGCCACCGGCTTGGTCATGTCGTGGTCGAGTGCGACCCCGTCATGCCGCAACGTGATGCCGTTGGAAGCGACCAGGTCCGGTGCGTGGTCGAACACCAGCGTGGCTGCGATAGCCCCGAGGCGGGGGTCACTGCCGATGCACGCAGTCAGTGCAGCGACCGCACCGGGCTCGACGAAGGCGTCGTTGTTCAGCAGGAACAGCCACTCGTGGGTGCACAGCGGGAGCGCGGCGTTGTTGCCTCCCGAAAACCCGGTGTTCTCGGCGAGTGCGAGACACATGACATCGGGGTGGTGCTGACGCAGCCAGGCGACACTGTCGTCGTGCGACCCGTTGTCGACAACGATAACCTGATCGACTGTGGTGAGTTGGGGCAGGAGTGCAGCGAGACAGCGTGCCAGCAGTGTGCGGCCATTCCAATTGACGATGACCACCGAAAGCGCAGGCCGGTCGGCTGGGAGTGACGTCGTCATTTGCCCGTCAACATCTGCCACCAGCGCAACCAATTGGGCGGCGCTGCTGCCGTCGTGGGAGTGCTGGCGGGGGGGACCGGTGCGGTCTTCGACAACATATCGGGGAAGGTGGGCATCACTACCGAGTCTCCCGGGCGGGCATAGCCCAATTGGTCACGGGCGACCGATTCGGCGTAGTCGCGCGACTCGTAGTAAGTGACGGTGCGTTCGAGCGAACGATTTTCTTCGGCGAGTTGGGCGACGTCGGCTGCGATCCGGTCGCGGTAGCTTTCGAGCTGGCTTTGGCGGATGACCTGTACAACGAAGTTGTACACAAACAACACCGCGACCATCACGAGGATGATGGTCGTCGGTGTGAAGCCACGTCGTCCAATCCCAGAGAGCCAGGCGAGCGAGAAGC
>JBJOJU010000381.1:0-5633 GCA_046046485.1 Chloroflexota bacterium
GCTCTTGGTCGCATCGACCACGTGATTGGCGGAGACCATGACCACCGGCGCGAGAATTTCTTCGTCGCTGTCGGGGGCTTTCACCTTGAACGAATCGGCGGTCGCGTTGGCGAAGAACGTCGCGTCGCGGCGCTCCATGCGCTTCATGTAGCGGAAATACCAGCTGAACGGCCAGTCCATGCTGCCTTCGCCGTTTTCGCCGCCACTGTCGATGATGAAGGGCATCGACAAGCCACCGGCGTAGTCGTCACTGCTGCGCTTGGTGCGGGTCTGGTTGATCGACAAATCGAGGACGTCGCGGGCGATCCGGGGAACGTCGGGGGATGACTGGGTGTACACCAGCGGGTCACGGGCCGAATCGGGTGCTTCGAAGTTGACCAAGAAGCTGGAACGGATGCCATAGGCGCCAAGCAACCCGGCCACGACCAAGACCGCTACGCGGCCGGCGACCGGGTAGCTGATGCTGCTGGCCATCGTGAAGATGGCATAGAGCGAGGCAGCAGCAACCAGCAGGGGGAAGCCAGCCTGGACGATGACGTTGGTCGCCAGGGGGTCACTGAGTTTGCTCACGCCCACGGCGATCGACAGCAACGCCAACAGGACGGCGCCCGGCAGGTACCATTTGGTGCGACCGAGGGTGCTCGGAATCGCACCGGCCAGCTGGAGCAAACCCCACACCACCAAGATGTAGGCGGGCAGGCTGATGTGGATGGCCAGCCAGGGCATTTTTTCGCCGGCCCACGAGAAGAACGTCAGCGTGCCGACGAACCAATAGAGGGCGAAAGCGGTGAAGAGGCTTAACGGTGCAGTGACTGTTGCGCCTGCGGTGGCCCGGGCGCGTTTGATGGCGCTGACTGCCGTGGCGACGACGATGCTGAAGGCACCCGTCAACCCCAGCGGCTCGTGCAGCCCCAGGATGAGCAGATAGTAGTACCACGGCTGATCGCCACGGGCGACGCCCTGCTGCGAACCCAGCCAGTACGCCAAGCCTTGGTAGAGGCCGTCGAGGATACCGCGCGGGTAGGTAAAGAAGTTGCCGTAGAACAGAATGAAGATACCGGCTGTGATACCGATGGCGACGTAGACATCGCCGCGCATGGTGGCCCAGACGTCTTTGACGAGCGGGGCGATGACGGCGTCACGGGGCCACAGTTGCAGGAGCGCGAGGCTGATCCCGGCCAAGAAGAAGAGCACGAAGGCCAGACCGCCGGCGTTGAGCGATTCGGTCAGGTTGCCGTCCCACAGGCCGGCGAGGATTGCTGCTTCGAGGACGACCGAGGCACCGGCGAGTGCGACCAATGCGGTATTGAGAGTGCGGGATTTCGCTGTCTCGGCAAAGTACCGCAAGACGACAAACCAGGTGAAGAGGAACCCGATGATGTAGTAGAGCTCGTGGGTGGTGACGGCCAATCCGATACCGGTTGCCATCAGCCACAACCAGCGGCGGTCGCGGTCCTGGACAAAGCGGAAGAAGCCGACCACGATCCAAAAGACCCACAGCAGCATCAAGCCATCGTGGCGATCGAAGCGGGTGAAGTACAGAATCGTCGGGGCAATCGACACGATGGCAGCCAGCAGCAGCGTGCCGCGCTTGCCCAGGAACGGCTTCAACCACAGGACCGAGAGTGTCAGACCGATGCCGGCCAGGGCTTGGGGCAGGCGGGCCTGCCAATCGCCGTCGCCGAACAGGAAGAACGACACGACGCCCAGCATGTAGAGGGCGGGGCCGTGATAGACGGGGTCGTAGCAGTAGGTCTGCGAGGTGACGCCGCCTGCACAGGTGAAGTCGCCCGTGCCGGTCAGGAAGCGCCACGTGACCCACGCATGGATCGATTCGTCGTGGTGGAGCGCCATGTCACCCAGCTTCGTCAGGTGGAGGAGGACGCTCGCAATGAGGATCAGGACGAACGCCACACTTTCCCAGGTGACCTGGGGCAGTGATATCGGGCGATCGAGCGTAGCCGGTTTCTCAGTCATAGTATCTCCCACGTCACTGTTGTATTAACGAGCACCGAGGCCGAGGGACATGAACGGCGCGATCGCCGGCCGGATGGCAAGGTAGAAATCCGATGAGCCGAGGGCGGCACCGGTGTCGCGGAACAGCAAGAAGCGCCAGGTCCGCACGGCGGTACCTTGGTCAAATGGCTGCAGCAGAATCTTGGTCAGCAGCGACGAATTGTCGTTGACCGGTTCTGACATCCACCCTTCTTGGAGGCGATAGATTTGGTCTTCGGGGAACCACCAGCGCAGCGGGTACTTCTGAATGAGGAACCCGGGCAACGTGTTGTCGTCGATCGACGAGAGGTTTTCGTCGAGGACGAATATCGCCATCACGTCGTCGGTAGGCACCCCTGGTGCGCCGGCTGGTTGTTCGGAGTGGTTGGTGAAGGGGCGCAGATACCAGTCCCAGACGGTTTCGTTGTCGTGCCAGATGGGCATCGACAGATCACCGAAGCGGCGCATCGACGCTTCGCGGACGTCGCGGATCGCGCGCAGCGCGTCGGGCGACGTCTGGGTGTAGACCAACATCTCGTCGGCGGTGTCCCCGGTGATGTAGTTGATCCGCCACGAACTGCGGAACTCGTAGAGTGCCAGCGACCCGCTCAACACGAACACCAGCATACCCAGGCTCCACAGCGCGCCGTGGCTCTTGTAGTGCGACAGTGCGACCACTGCGCAGATGAGCACGAAGGCCAACGGTAGCCACGGTGCCAGGTAGGCAAAGGCACTGTCGGGGTGGATGGCCATGGTCTGCAGGGTGAAGGCTGCGAACGCGACGATCGCCGACATCCCGCCTACGGCGATCGCGGCACTGGTGCCGTCGGCTTTCGAGCGGTGTTCCTTCAGCCAGGCATCGAAGAGTTGCCCAGCACCCCATGCCGCCAAGAACGTCAGCGGGGTGAGCGGGTGAATAGTCAGCCAGGGCATTTTTTCGCCGGCCCACGAGAAAATCATGAAGGCGCCGAACGACCAGTAGGCGAACAGCATCCCCATCGCCAATTGGAGCGAGGGATTTTCTTTGCTGCGGATGAGTTTGACGGTACGGACGATGACGAGGACCGCGCTCGCCAACGCCGCCAATACGATGAGCGGCTCGTAGATGGCCAGCATCACCGCGTAGTAGTGGTTGGGTTGGCCGCCGCGTTTGACGTTGTGCTGTGCCAGCCAGTAGAGCAGTGACCCGGTCGTGCCACTGATGACGCCCACCGGATTATTGAAGAACGAACTGAAAAACAACGCGTAGGGGATGAACGCCAGCCCGACTGCTTTGAGGAAGCGGTTGTCGGCGCCCAGGCTCGCGTATGCGCGCACCAAGGTATTGGGCGATTGATTCGCGCGTTCCCACGCGGTCAGGCCGGTTTTGTCTTTGAGACGCCAGACCAGGTAGTAGAGGGCTGCGCCGCCCAGCAGTGCCACGGCTGCCCCCAACAGAATCGCCGGGTGGCTAAAGAACTGCCAGAGTTTGAAGAGGTAGACGCGCAGCTGGTTGTCGGGTTGGTGTCGCACGCACAACGCATACGTGTTGTCGGCGGTTTCGAGGGCGCCAAAGCCGAACAGCGGCCCGGGTTGGGCGGTCACGATCGGGTTGTCGATGTAGCCGTCGAGCGGCTCACTCGGGCAGACGTAGTTGCCGAACGCGCGGGTGACCGTGATGTCTTCGGTCGGTTTGTCGGCGGGTTGGGCTTTGCCCGGCAGAATGAAGACCGATGCCACGACCAGCACACCGATTGCCCCGACGACCAATAAGCCCTTGCGCCACACCTGCCAGAAGAAGACCGCTGCGATGACGGGCAAGAAGATTGCCAGGTAGAGGTACGCGGTCTCGAGGTCGGTCAACATCAGCGAAAACGCCACAGCGCCGAGGATGAGCCACCCCGGATGGGTGCTGCGTGCGTAGCGAATAATCGAAATCAAAACCAGAACTTCGAAGAGCACCGCATACGAGTCGTGCCGGAAGAAACGGCCGATGTACAAGAAGACCGGCGAAAACAGCATCACTGCCGCTGCGATGATCGCGCTGGTGCGACCGAGTTCGCGGCGCAGCAGGAAGGGGGTCATCCCCAGTGCGACACTGTACAACGCCGGCGAAAAGCGCGCGGTGTAGTCCGAATCGCCGAAGAAAAAGTACGAAATCGCCCCCATGATATAGAGAAACGGTCCGTGGAGGAGCGGGTCGTGCACGAAGCCGAGACCGGCGTACAGCGAATACGAGTAATCGGCGTGCAGCGTTTCGTCGTGGTGCAGCGCGCGATCACCCAAGCCCCAGAAGCGTGTCAAAACGCTCAGCGCCAGGATGATGATGAACACGCCGTGTTCCCACGTCAGCGCGAATCGCTCACGCAGTGGTGTCTTTTCTGTCATATGGTGCCTGTGCTCATCGATCGTCCACGGGTCAGCAATTGTTCACACCGTTGCATCATTGCGCGCATACCTCCTCTTGGGAATCGGCTCCGGGGCGGCTGGTGGAGACGTACTATACTGCTTAGTATTTTACCGCAGAACCACATGATTTTGATGGACTTTTCTGAGGAAATCAGGCGGTTTCAGGGAATGTAGCGGTCAAATGGACTGCGTCGTTGTGGCGCACGAGTTGCCATTCGCGCCGGCCGTCGTGGGGGCTCGCCCGCTCGACCCAGGTCGTCAGGGCGGTGTTCTTTGCGGGGAACGATACCCGCCGGCGCACACCCGCACTCAGATCGAGCGCCCACAGAAACGAGGCTTCGATGACCCCGCCGTGGCAGACGACGGCGATGCGCCGGCCCTTGTGGGTCGTGGTGATGCGGTCGAGTGCCCCAGCGACCCGGGCTGCGAAGAGGTTCCAGCTTTCGCCCCCGGGTGCCACGTGCTGGTGGACATCGATGATGCCGCGATCGAACTGCGGGTATTGCTGACTGACGTCTGCATAGCGCATACCGTCGGCGACGCCCACGCGGAGCTCGTGCAGGTCATCGTCCCACTCCACCGCGAGACCGAGCACCGGGGCGAGCTGCTCGGCGGTCATCCGTGCGCGGGTGAGTGTGCTGGCCACCAAGACGTCGTAGCGTTCGGCACCGGTCCGGAAGCGGTCGGCGAGCGTCGCCACCTGCGCCTGCCCGTGCGGGGTCAGACCGCGGCAGGTATAGCACTCGACGATGTGCTCGATATTGGCGTACGACTCGCCGTGGCGGATGAGGGTCAGCGTGGTTTGATCGCTCATCGCGTGCCTCGGCGCAGACTGAACAACACCCGTACCAGCACCAAGAAGAGCGTCGTGACCGCCACCGACACGATTGCGAACGTCACGAGGATCGGCTTGCCCAGCAGCATGCTCCGCAATGCGAGTGCCACCAGCGTCGCGATCGGGGCCCAGCCGAGGGTGGTGACGATCCAGCGTTTGAAGGGCTGCGGGCGGTGCAACCCGCTCAATCCCGAGACTGCGAGCCAGGCGACCACGAACGGCATGCCGGTCGACAGCACCGCTATGAGCTGATTGGTTTCGCTGTGGGTTTGCCTGCCGATCGCGGCAAACAGGAAGAGTGCGACGATATCGGCGACGATGATCAGGGCTGTGCGACGGGTGTCTGTGGTCATGCAGGCGTCCTTTCTGCGGGTGAAAACTGGTAGAGGTTGAGCTCGGGTCTGTTGCCGAGGCG